>CALFMR010000095.1 GCA_937880585.1 uncultured Acidobacteriota bacterium | reverse complement strand
CAATCGCGCGGCGTCGCACCCGCTGCACCTGGACTACGAGTACAACGATCCCGACGACCCGAACAGTTTCTACACGCGGAGCGACCACTACAGCTACGCGTCGAAGGGGATTCCGATCGCCTTCTTCTTCACGGGCACGCACGCGGACTATCACTGTGTGACCGACGAGGTCGGCCGCATCATCTTCCCGAAGCTCGCGCGCGTGGCGGAGCTCATCTACCGGATTGGCTACAGCATCGCGGATAGCGATGGCACGCTCGTCCGCGATGACAAGGGCGCGCGAAGCGGCAGAGGGTTTCAGGGGCTCTTGAACTGAAAGGTCAGAAGTTCGAAGCCAGCGGCCAGAAGCCAGAAGTCCGGCGGCGTCAGGCGCTTCGGCTCAATCACGCTAACCGGCACTCTTTGAACGGGTTAAAGCGGTTGCCTTTCGCCAGTGCCGCGTGGATGGAAAGGCGAATGTCAAGCGAAAGACGCTAAAAACCTCGTGTTTTCGGCCTGTTCTCCATTGCGCCCCCCGGCGATTGGGAGTACAATAATGAGACGTCCTACTCGTAGAGAGCCAACCTAAAGCGAACGTCAAGCAGCACATCGGGGGGCACGTGGCATTTGAGATCGGCGACAAGGTCATCTACCCGAACCATGGTCTGGGCATCATCGAGCGCATCGAGACCAAGACCATCATGGGCACCACCTGCGGCTTCTATCAACTTCGGATGGCAAACGAAACGACGGTGTTCGTGCCCGTCGACAACGTCGACGGCGTCGGACTCCGGCGCGCGGTCACGGACAGCGAGGTCGACCGGCTGTTCCAACTGCTCGGCGACGGGAAGATCGACAGCCATCAGAACTGGAAGGGGCGGTTCAAGGACAACTCGGACCGCATGCGCACCGGGTCGATCTACGACGTCGTCGAAGTGCTGAAGAGCCTGACGTTCCTCGCCAAGGGCAAGAGCCTGTCGTTCCGCGAGAAGCGGATGCTCGACCGGGCCAAGTTCCTGGTGGTCTCGGAGATCACCGAAGTGCTCGGCGAGAAGACGCCGGAGGTCGAGGTGAAGGTGGAGCAGGCGCTCGAGCGCTGTTTCGCCGTCAAGGCCCGCAACGCCGCCCGCGCGAAGGCCGCCGGGGCCGCGCGCGCCAAGGCGCCGGCCGCAGCTCGCGCCACGGCCTCGCCGCGCCGCGCCGCCCGCGCCTCCTAGCCGCGCCCGTCGGTCGCTTCCCGCACCTTGCTCGGAGACCAGTCGTGATCGCCGCCGCCCTGCGTACGCTGGCGGCGTGCGGACTGGTTTCGGCCTACGTTCTTCTCGCCGGTCCGCCGATTCTTCTCTGGACGTGGCTGACCGGGAGGCCGGACCTCTTGTATCGCGCGGCCGCGCTCGGCGTCCGCGTCGGCTTCGCGCTCGCCGGCATTCGTCTTCGCGTCATCGGGGCGGACCGCATCGGACCCGGGCCCGCCGTCTACGCCTGTAATCACACGAGCAACGTCGATTCGCCCGCGGTGTTCCTCGGCCTTCGGGCCCTGTTCCCGCACCTCGCGGTTCTGTACAAGGCCGAGCTGCGGCGCCTGCCGGTTCTCGTCTGGGCCTTCGATCTCGCCGGCTTCGTGCCGATCGAGCGCGCCAATCGCGATCAGAGCTGGCCGGCGATCGACCGGGCCGCGCAGGCGCTCAAGGGCGGGAAGTCGTTCTTCATCTTTCCCGAGGGCACGCGCAGCCGGACCGGCGAACTGTTGCCGTTCAAGAAGGGCGGCTTCGTCATGGCGATCCAGGCGCAGGCCCCCATCGTGCCGGTCGCCGTGTCGGGCGGCGAGCGCGCGATGCGGAAGGGCAGTGCGCTCATCTGGCCGGCGACCGTGACGTTGCGCGTTCTCGACCCGGTGCCGACCGCGGGGCGCACGTTGGAGGACCGCGACGCGGTCATCCAGTCGGTGCGTGCGCAGCTCGAGACCGCGCGACGTGAGGAGCACGCCGCGGGATCGCTCGACGCTTCGGGTCACATGGCGGGTGCGCGGCCGGGCTCGGTATGAATCGCGTTAAAATTCTGCGCTTGTGACCGAACGGAACAAGGCCCGCCCGGTCGGGGAACAGGTGTCGGAGCTGACGGCCGGCCGGCTGTCGGTGTACCTCCGCTGCCTGAATACGCTCGACGCGGCCGGCGTCAAGACGATCTCCTCGAAAGCGCTCGCCGAGCAGTTTCAGCTCAACGCGGCGCAGATTCGCAAGGACCTCGCCTACTTCGGCGAGTTCGGCGTGCGCGGGGTCGGCTATTACGTCAAGGAGCTCAAGCGCCACCTGCGCATGATCCTCGGTCTCGACCGCACCGTGCGCGTCGCGATCCTCGGCGCCGGCAACCTCGGGCTCGCGCTGGCCGACTATCCCGGGTTCCGCCAGGAAGGCTTCGCCATCGTCGCGCTCTTCGACACCGAGCGCGGGAAGATCGGGCGACGGTCGCGCGGCGGCGTGCGCATCTACGCGATTGGCGAGTTCCGCAAAGTCGTCAAGCGCGAGCGCATCGACATCGCCGTCGTCGCCGTCCCCGCGGACTCGGCCCAGGGCGTTGTCAACACGGCGGTGCAGGCCGGCGTACGCGCGGTGCTGAACTTCTCGCCCGGATCGCTGAAGGTGCCGCCCGCGGTCAAGCTGAAGAACGTCGACCTGACGGTGTCGCTGGAAAGCTTGTCGTTCTTCCTCGCGCGCGAGCAGGCCGAGGTGGCCAATGGCTGAGCGCAAGCGGCCGTCGCTGTCGCACGTCGATGCGACCGGCCGCGTGCGCATGGTCGACGTGTCGGACAAGCCCGAGACGCGGCGCGAGGCGGTCGCCGAGGGCGACGTCCACATGAACGCCGCCGCCGTGCGTGCGATCCGCGATCGAACGGTCGCCAAGGGCGATCCGCTGCAGACCGCTCGGCTCGCTGGCATCCAGGCCGCCAAGCGCACGGCCGACATCATCCCGCTCTGCCATCCGCTGCCGCTCACGTCGGTCGAGGTCGACCTCGTGCCTCGGCGCGGCGGATATCGCATCGTGGCGCGCGTGGCCACGGTCGGACGCACGGGCGTCGAGATGGAAGCGCTCGTCGCCGTGTCGGCCGCGGCGCTCGCGCTCTACGACATGCTGAAGGCCATCGACCGCGGCATCGTCATTGGTCCGATCCAGCTTCGCGAGAAGCGCGGCGGCCGCAGCGGGGACTACCGACGGTCATGAGCGCGCGTCCTGTCATCGATCGGCCGATCGACCCTGACATCCAGACGGCGGCGCGGACGATTGCCGGCCTGCCGACGTTCGCGGCCGGCCGGTATCCGACGGCGAACCTCGTCTGCCGCTGTTCGGCGTCGGGCATCACCTCGATGACCGGTCGAGAGTTGGCGGACCGCGTGCGCGACGTCAGTCTCGGCCTGTCCACGCTCGGCGTCGCGAAGGGCGATCGCGTCGCGCTCGTCTCGGAGAGTCGCCCCGAGTGGCTCGTCGCGGACTTCGCCATCCTCAGCGCCGGCGCGGCGACGACGCCCATCTATCCGACGCTGCCGGTCGATCAGACTTCGTACATCCTGCGCGACAGCGGCGCGCGGCTCGCCGTCGTCTCGTCGGCGGAAATCGCGGCGAAGATCGTTGCGGCGTCAGCCGACGCGCCCGAGCTGCGGACGATCGTCATCGTCGATGCGCCGGCCGACGGTCTGCCCGCCGGCGGCATCGAGGTCGTGACGCTCGACGAGGTTGCCGCGCGCGGCCATCGCCGGATCCTCGATGCCTGGGGCGTGGCGCGGGAGTTTAGCGATCAGGCGGCCGCGATC
>CALFMR010000094.1 GCA_937880585.1 uncultured Acidobacteriota bacterium | reverse complement strand
AGCTATTCCTACGGGCTCGTCGTGGCGTTCGACGACAAGGCGGGACACGACGCCTACCAGGACCACCCGACACACGATCGCTTTCGCGACGCGTGCGGGCGGTTCTGGCAGAAAGTCGTGATCTACGATTCGGTCGGCTGACGACTACTTCGCGACGGTCAGCGTGCCCTTCATCCCCATGGCGAAGTGGCCGGGGAAGCTGCACAGGTAGGTGTAGGTGCCCGGTGCGGTCGGGGCCTTGAACGTGACTTCGGTCGTCTCGCCGGCGCCGACGACTTTCGGCGTGTGCGCGAGGACCAGGTTCGCCTTCGCGGCCGGAATGTAGGCCGTAGCAGCCGCGAGGGCGGCCTGCTGCGTGAAGTCGTTGATCTGTGCGACCGACGTGCCGGCCTTCATCAGCACGAAGTTGTGCGCCATGGCCATCTTCGGCATCGTGCCGGTCGCCTTCAGCACGATGTGCAGCTCTTCGCCGGGCTTGGCCGTGATCTTCGGCGTGTCCCAGCCCGGGGTCGGCGAGTCGTGAGCGGTGATGGTGATCGTCCGCGCCGCGCCGGCGGCCTTGGCCGCCTGCGGAGCAGCCTGCAGCGTGGCGAGACAAAGCGTGGCCGAGGCCACGACCGAGAAGAGCAACGCGCGTTTCATGAGAAGGTGTCCTTTCGCTGCGCCACGAACAGGTGGCGCGTAAGACGGCCCTGGGACGCGCAAGAACTGCGGACGTGCGACGTCAATCGTCCCGGTGCCTGCGGCCGGCGACCCGTCGCCGGTCCACTGACTCTCTCAGGATATCGGACAAGCGCGGCGCCGGCCAAGCCGCGCGGGGAACGGCCGGCGCGCGCCGGCTCAGCGGCCGGAAGTCGGTCGCGACGACGTGACGAGACGCTCGTGGAGGAGCTCGAAGAGATTTTGCACCTCGACGCCGCCGCTCGCGTGCGCCGCCAGGTGCGCCGAGCAGGCCGGATCCTCGGTGACGATCCACCGCGCGCCCGCCGCGCGCGCATCGTCGACGCGGGCCGCCGCGAGCCGGGCCGCGATGTCGGGATGCGTCACGTTGAGCCCGCCAATGGCGCCGCAGGGGTGCGCGCGATGCTCGCGCCAGAAGAACGGCCGCGCGGCGTCCGGACCGAGCGCCGCTGCCGCGAGCGCGCGCGGCGCCGCGTAGTCGCGCGCCAGGCGCGGCGTGTGACACGGATCGTGGTACGCGTACGGCGGCAGATCCTTCGGCGCGCCGAAGGACAACGCCCCGGCGGCCAGCGCACGCGCGAGCACCACGATCGCGTCGGTCACGCGGACGCCTTTCGGCCACTCGAGGCCGAGCCGATCCGCGTAGACCGATTCGAACGCCCACCGATCGCCCGGCGCGAGCACGAGCAGCTCGTCGATGCCGGCCGACTGGACGTCGTCGATGACCGCACGCGCGAGATCGACGGCGACATCCCGCAAGCCGAGTGACGCCGCCGTGCGGCCCGTCGGACGATCGGCGCCGACTTCGGTGACCGGGACGCCGGCCGCGGCGAGCAACGCGATGGTCGATTCGACGGCGCGCGCGCGCGCCGCGTCCGAGATGTCGCCGACGAACAGGCCGACCGTGCTCGACGCGCGACGAGGCCCGTTCGACGACCGCGCGGCCGCGCCCGACTCGACGTGCCGACGCAAGCGCCGTTCGACGTCGTAGACCGCGGCGGGCGCCGCGCCCGCGGCGGTGATGGCCGCCCGCTCGGCGACGATGGCGTCAGGCAGCGGCTGGTCGGTGGCGCAGTGCGCGCGGCACAGCCCGCAGTCCGCGCACGCGTACAGCACCGAGACGGTCGACGCATCCCAGACAATCTGCCCGCGGCGGACCGACTCGATCTCGAGCGCCCAGGCGTGCGGCGTGTACGTCTCGCGATGCGTGACGTGGCCGACCGGACAGGCGTGACGGCACATCCAGCAGAAGCGGCAGTTCTCGGTCGTCGGCACGGCGCCGGCCTCTGGTGCGGCAGGCGCGCTCATGACGGCATCCTCTCGAACCCGACTTTGCCAGGATTCATGATGTGATGCGGATCGATCGCGTCCTTGATCGATTCGAGGAGCGGCCACGCGTCGCCGTACTGCGCGCGCATGAACCGGCTGAGCTTCAATCCCACACCGTGGTGCTCGTTGATCATGCCGCCGTGCGCGAGCGACGTCGTCACGGCCGTGTCCCAAATTTGATTGTGCAAGGCTTCCGCGTCTTCGGGCGCGGGTGGTGCGTCCTTCAGAAGGAAGCGATCGTAAAGACTCGCGCCCCACGGAAACCAGTGCGAGAAGTGGCCGATGTACTCGACGCCCAGGTGACCGTACGTCCCTTCGATGGCGGCCTTCTTCGCGTGGTAGATCTCCTCGATGCGATCGAACGTCGACACGGTTTCGATCGTGCCGTAGAGCGCGGGCAGGTGCAGCGTATGCGGTGGATAGTAGAAGTCGTAGCGGTGATCCCACCATCGCTCGCCCGGCTCACGGCCGAGGTCGCGCGCGCCGAGTGACGCGCAGATGGCCAGCGCCCGCTGTTCCTGGGCGGCCGCGATGTCCGCCCAGCCGTCGAAGCCGATGATCATGTAGGCGCCCTGCAGCTCGTAGCCCAGCACGCGCTTGACGAGCAGCCCGGTCGATCGCGGGTCGTACATGCGGATGACGAGCGGATCGAGGCGCTGCACCATCATCTGCCGGCCCGCTTCGAGGCCGGTCGCGACGTCCTTGAACAGCATCGCGCGCAGCAGCCGCGTCTCGGGCAGCCGCGTGATGCGCATCGTCGCTTCGGTGATCACGCCGAAGGTGCCTTCCGTGCCGAGAAAGAGACGCATGAAGTCGGGCCCGGACGCGTGATTGGGTACAAGCGGCGTGCGCACGAGACGCCCGCCGGGCAGCGCGACCTCGAGATTCATGACGAGATCCTCGGCCTTGCCGTACTTCGTGCTGATCGTCCCCGACCCGCGCGGCGCGAGATAGCCGCCGAGCGTGGCGCAGGTCGCCGATGCCGGATAGTGCGGCAAGGTCAGCCCGCGATCGTTCAGCGCCCACTCGAGCTGCCCGCCGTTGATGCCGGCCTGTGCGCGCACGTACATCGATCGCTCGTTGATCTCGAGGATGCGGTCGAGCCGCTTCGTGTCGACGATGAGGCCGCCGTGGATCGGCAACGCGCCGCCCTGCGTACCCGACCCGCCGCCCCAGGGCACGACGGGCACGCGCGCCTCGTCGGCCACGGCCAGCACGCGCGCGACTTCATCGGCCGATCCGGGATAGACGATGAGACCGGGGGTCGGCGTACGGCGGCCGCGATCGAGCCACATCTGCGGCAGCCAGTACGAGTCGACCGAGTAGATGAGCTGATCGATCGGCTCGGACCGCACGTGGTCCGCGCCGACGATGGCTGTGAGGGCGTCGCGAACGCCGGCGGAGAGATCGGCCGGCACTAGACGCGATCCCGGAATTCGCGCGTGTGCACGTGTACGTCGACGGACAGGAGCGCCGCGACCGCGCGCGCCACGTGATCGGCGTACCGGCGGAACGCCTCCTCGCCTTTCTCTTTCGTCGCGCGCTCCGGATTGCCGATGACGCCCGTATGCGTGAACTCGTGGTGGTCCATCGGGAACGAGAAGTAGCTGTAGCCCTCGAACTGGATGTCGGGCGCGCCGTCCTTCTTGCCGAACTCGTGCGGCAGCCACGACGGAATCTGCGTCAGCGTTTTCACCGCGCGATCCATGCGCACGAGCGAGTCGTCATTGGCGAGCATCTGCGACGTCTCGAGCTCGCTCGCGTGCCAGCCCGGCGTCTCGTCGGCCGGATTCTCCATGAGCCCCTGCAGCACGCCGACGTAGCGCTCCATGAACGGATTGCACCAGCCGACCATCGCGCCCGTGTCGTAGCGGATCTTGCGCAGCACGGGGTCGACGACCTTCACGTTCGAGCCGTGCCCGTTGATGAACAGCACCTTGTTGAAGCCGTGATGGATGAGGCTCCGCGCCACGTCGTACATGAGCGCCTGGAGCGTCGACGCACGCACCGTGATCGTGCCCCGGCCCTCGCCCGGCCCCGCCATGTGCTGCGGCGAGTAGCCGGTCCAGATCGCGGGCGTGTGGATCATGTTGTTGATCTTCGCCACGCGGGACGCGACCTGCGTCGCCGTCACCGTGTCGGTCGAGAGCGGCAGGTGCGGTCCGTGCTGCTCGGTGCTGGCAATCGGCACGAGCACGAGATCGCACACCTTCAGGTACGCCTGGATGTCGGGATAGGCCAGGTCGGCCATGTTGTTGGATCGCAGTTGGACAGGAATCGGCACGGTCATAATCTACGTTTCCCCCTGAGTCAGCAGTCCGACGAAGCGATCGGCCACGGCCCGGGCGAAGTCCTCGTCGTTGATATGGTGCGCGACGCGCTCGAGCGGCACGTCTGGCCGCAACTGGCGCGCGAGCTCGTCGGTGAATCCGGCGTCGGCCGCCGGATCCCAGAACACGCCCCCCGGCACGTTCGGCATCGACAGCCCGCCGGTCGGGACCATGACAACGGTCGGGCCCGAGGCCTCGTTGAGCCGCGCGGCGAAGATGCCGCCGAGACGCCGCATCTCGCCGGGCAGGGTCCGCACCAGGGTGAACTCCGGATTGTGCGTGTACACGGGCCGGCCCGCGAGCGCGGCCGGCACTTCCTCGGGCCGTCCGTGTACGGAGAAGTCGATGCACCCCGGCACGACGACCTGCGGCAACCCCAGCCGGCCGATCGTTCGCAGCCGCTCGGGACGCCCCGCGTGCAAGCCGCCGACGAGCTCGTCGGTCACCTCGTCGGTCGTGAAGTCGATGACGCCCACGAACGCGCCAGCCTCCGCCAGCTCTTCCATGGCCGCGCCGCCGACGCCGTTCGAATGGAAGATGACCGACTCGAGGCCGTGCCGCGTGAGCGCGTCACGGATCCGCATCACGGCCGGCGTCGTGTTGCCGAGCATCGTGATCGCCACCCGCCGCGCATCGTCATCGAGCCGCAGGGGATGGCCGTTGGCCGTCATGCCGGCCAGCGCGGCGGCGACGTTGTCGAACACGGCGCGGCTGATCGGGTTCAGGCCCAGGATGTCGATCACCGAATGGACGACCATCACGTCCTTCGTGCCGACGAGCGGGCCGAAGCGCCGATGACCCGACGCGATCGGCGTGACGATCACTTTCGGCACGCCGATCGGCAGCCCCATCATCGCGCTCGCGCCGAGCACGGCGCCTTCCGCGCCGCCGATGGCCGCGGCCGCGTCGAGCCGTCCGCTCTGATAGAGGTCGAGCGCGAGGCGCCGCAGGCCGGCGAGCATGCCGTGCACGGCCTTGCCGCGCGTGCCGGCCGTCCGCAGCGCGTCGATGGTCGTGCCGGCAAGCCGCGCGACTTCTGCGCGAGACACGTCAGGCACGATGTCGAGCGGCTCGCCCAGGATGCCGGAATCCGCCACGATGACGCCGGTGCCGAGCGCGCGGAGCCGGTCGCGCACGTACGCGATCTCCGGACCCTTCGTGTCCAGCGTGCCGATGAGCAGGACGGTCTTCACGCGTGAGCAAGCGTGCCGGCGGCACGGGCCGCCGGCCGGATGATCGATCGGTCCGAGAACGCGGCCATCGCGACGGTCCCGATCACATGTTCCGGCGGAGCGTCTTGATCGTCTCGTCGACGAGCCACGAATAGAACTCGTCCGACAGGTTGCCCGTGCCGTGATCGACCATGAACTTCAGCTCCTCGGGCGTCAGCGTGACGTCGCCGCGCTCGAGCATGTTCGCGTACGGGTTGGCCGGCGTCCGGTCGAGCGGCGCGACGAACTCGACGGTCAGCGCGCCGTCGTAGCCGACCGACTTCAGCGTGTCGATGATCCGCTTCCAGTCGAGGTTCCCCATGCCGCACGCCATGCGGTTGTTGTCGGCCACGTGGAAGTCGTTCAGCCGGGGCCCGGCCTTGCGGATGGCCGCGAACATGTCCTTCTCCTCAATGTTCATGTGGAACGCGTCGAGACAGATCCCGCACGACGGCCCGACGGCTTCGGCGAGCAGCAGCGCCTGGTCGTGCCGGTTGAGGAAGTAGGTCTCGAAGCGGTTGAGCGGCTCGATGGCGATGCGCACGCCTTCGCGCTGGCCGTGCTCGTAGCACTGCTTCAGGCTCGCGACGGCCCAATTCCACTCCTCGTCCGGCCCCGCCTCGGGCACGAGCTTGCCGACCGTGCAGGGGACAATCGTGATCTCCTGCCCGCCGAGCTCCTTGACCATCGTGATCGTGTCCTTGACGTACTTCACGGACATCGCGCGGTTCGTCTCGCTGGCGGTGAGCAGGTTGCGATCGCCCATCATCAGCGTGACGCTGCCCCAGCAGGTCAGCTTGTGATCCTTCAGCAGCTTGCCGACGTGCTTCGTGTCGTACCGCTCGGGCTCGCCGCTGATCTCGATCGCGTCGTACCCACACTTGGCCAGGCGCGCGATCGTGACTTCGATCGGCTCGGCTCGCATCCAGTTGTGCATCGCGACTTGCATCGGGCATTACCTCCGGCTACGGGCCACGGGCCATGGGCTACGGACCGGGCGGCCACAAGGGCCGCCCCTGCGGGGAACGTACGCCCGTAGCCCGTCGCCCGCGTAGGGGCCGCCCCTGTGGCGGCCC
>CALFMR010000093.1 GCA_937880585.1 uncultured Acidobacteriota bacterium | reverse complement strand
AGACGCCGATGGCGGCGATCAGGACGGCGAGCATCGCGAAGAGGGACACGAGCAGCACCACGGCCCGATCGAAGTCGAGACTGTTGCCGAGCAGCGTCGTCATGGGCGCGAGATGCTCGACCAGCACGTCGGGATCGACATGTCTGACGGCTTCGCGGACTTGCGAAGCCATCGCTGCTGGGTCGCTGGTCGTGCGGACGACGATGTCCGCCCAGAAGCCGGGCGTCTGGAAGAAGGGCACGAAGACCTCTGGACGAGTCGACGACCAGATGTGCATGTCGCCGACGACGCCGACGATCTCGTACGGAGCGGCGACGAGCTTGCGACCACCGCCCATCGGCGGCAGCGTGATCGTGCGGCCGACGACCGCCTCGCCGGGCCAGAGCGTTTTCGCCAGCGCCTCGTTGACGATCGCCACCGGCGGCGCGTCGGCGTCGTCTCGATCGGTGAAGAGGCGGCCGGCAACGAGCGGCACGCCGATCGTCGAGAAATAGCCGGGACTGGACGCGCGCAGGTCGGCGATGGCCTCGGTCGACCGAACGTCCCGGGCAGACGTCAGCGCTGCGTACCCCCAGAATCCGGTCTGGCTGCCAGGAGCTCCGGTCGCCAAGGCAACCGACGCGACGCCGCGCAGTCGGGAAAGCGTGTGGATGACGTCGTGATACAGCGCGCGATTCGATGCGTCATCGCGCACGCGTCCCGACGTCCACGACGAGACCGTCAGCGAGAGAACGTGATCCGCCGAGAAGCCGTGATCGACGTGGATCAGGGTGACGAAGGACTTCACCATCAGACCGCCGCCGGATGCGAGCACGAGTGACGCGGCGATCTGGACGACGACGAGCAGGCGCTGCCAATGTCGGGCGGTTCGGCTCGTGGCCATCGGCCGTGCGGCCGTCCGCAGCCTCGGCAATGACCGGATGCGCCCGAAGGCCGGAATGACGCCACACGCGACGCCGGTTCCCACCGTGATGACGAGCGACGCCAGGAGTACGTGGACGTCCACGCGCGCCTCGTCGATCCGCGCGGCCGGCACGAGCGCGGCGAGCAGCGGCGTGGCCGCCGACGCCACGCACACGCCGGCGACGCCACCGATCGCCGACACGACCAGGGCTTCGACCATCGCCAGCCGCGCCAACCGCCATCGGCTGGCGCCGAGCGCGGCGCGCACGACGACGTCCTGCCGGCGCGCGGCGTGCCGCGCGAGGAACAGGCCGGCAACGTTCGCGCACGTCATGAGGAGCAATAGCGCAACGGCGCCGAGCAGCGTGCCGAAGGCGCCGGCCGTGCCGCCCAGGAGGTACTCGATGACTGGTGTGGCGCGAGGTGACCACCCGCTGTTCGTTGCCGGATGGTCCGCGGCGAGGCGCTGGCCAATCGCCGCAAGTTCCGCGCGGACGCGTTCAATCGCGACGCCAGGCTTCAGGAGACCAACGGTCCTCACGTACCGGACGTGTCGATCCGATGACGTGTCGTACGCCGGCCGCCACGGAATCCACATCAGATCGCCTGCATTCTGCGGAAACGACACCCCGCGCGGCATCACGCCAATGACCGTCGCCGTCATGTTCATGCCGTGGAGCGTGCGGCCGACGATGTGCGGATCGGCGCCGTACGCATGACGCCACAGGTCGTCGCTCAGGATCGCCACCGGGTCGGCATCGCGGACGTCGGCGGAGGAGAAGAGACGTCCAATCGCTGGTGTTGCTCCCAGCACGGTGAAGAAGTTCGGCGAGACATGGTAGACAACCGTCTGTCGTACCGTGCCGTCGTCGTGGAAGACATCGGCGTTGTAGGTGGCGAACGCCAGGTCGGCCAACGACGAGGCCGCGCGGTATTCGCCGATCTCCGGGTACGAGAGAAACGCCACCGACCCGGCACGAGCATCGGCGTCCTTGATCATGACGAGCCGATCCGCATTCGCGTACGGCAGCGGCTTCAGCCAGACGTGGTATGCGAGCGCATAGATGGTCGTCGTCGCGCCGATGCCGAGCGCGAGCGTGGCGATCGTGAGCGCGGCGAAGCCGGGCTGGCGGGCGATGACGCGTCCCGTCAGTCGCAGGTCGTGGGCGAGGCCGACGAACGGTCCGCGGGCGCCGCGCGAGCCGACGCGGACGTCAGACGCGTCAGCTCCGGACGCCATTCGTCCACGCCAGCGGTCACCGTGCGCGGCAAGGCCGGCAAGGCCCACGCGCCAGACCTGCCGTGCGAGCCACGCGAGCGCGGCGACGCGCCCGGCGGGACGTTCCGTCCGCCACATGTCGTCGAGCATCGCCATGATCTCGTCGCCGTACGCGTTGCGCAACGCGCGGGGATAGAGGCGCACGATGGCTCGCACGAGGCGTACGACCGAGGATGGAAGGCCGCGCATGCGTATCCGCCTACGTGTAACGCGGCCGTTTGCGCGCGGAAGCCGCACGCTCGAGCAAGGCCCTGAGCCGATCCAGTTCCGCGGCGAGCACGCGCCGTCCGCGCGGCGTCAGCCGGTACGTTCGCCGCCGGCTCTCCTCGTCGCGTGACGCCTCATCGACGAGCCCATCGTCGGCGAGGCGAGCGATCAACCGGTAGAGCGACCCGGGATCGAGATCGACCGCGCCGTCGGACCGTTCGATGACCCGCTGCCGAATCGCGTACCCGTGCGCTGGCTCGTCGGCCAGCACCAACAGGACGAGCAGCACCTCTGGCGCGAGCGGCAGTTTCGACGGGGAGAGACGGGAGGGCGGCATGGGCGTCGCGATGCAATTGTAGGCATAATGCATCTATACGCGCAAGCCGAGGCCCAAGGCTCCACAAAGTGTTTCGTTCGCGTCTTCGCGCCTTCGCGTGAGCCTGAACCCCCTTTCTGGCTTCTGTCTTCGAACGTGACCCGCGCCAGCAGCCTCACCGCCCCGCGACCTTCGTCCGCACGGCGTATAGCGACGTGCGCGCGGCGATGAAAAGCGTGC
>CALFMR010000092.1 GCA_937880585.1 uncultured Acidobacteriota bacterium | reverse complement strand
TGATGAGATGGTGCGCAGCGATGTCCGGCTACTGCGCGGCTTGTCGGGGGTGTTGCTGGCGGGTCTGGTGCTGATCAATCTGGCGGTGCTGTTTGTGCTGCCCTGGCAGACCGCGGGAGCGGTGTGGGCGGCCAGTGGCTTGTTCATCATTTGGCCGAGCCTGTACCTCTAGCAGCGCGTGTGTTTTTTCTTCGGCCTGCTCGATCGGCCGCTTCATCTCGCCGCCGCGGACGTGAACGTCGGGCTGCTCGTGATCTTCGCGATCTCGTCGATGGGCGTCTACGGGATCGTGCTGGCCGGCTGGAGCTCGAACAGCAAGTACTCGCTGCTCGGCGCGCTGCGGTCGTCGGCGCAGATGATCAGCTACGAGATCTCGTACGGCTTGTCGTTCGCGGCCGTCATCATGCTGGCGGGCTCTCTCTCGCTGCACACAATCGTCGATCACCAGGCGGGCTACTGGTTCAGCGTGATCCCGAAGTGGTTCATCTTCGTCCAGCCGCTCGGGTTCTTCATCTTCCTCACGGCGGGCGTGGCCGAGACGAACCGCGCGCCGTTCGACTTCCCCGAAGCGGAGCAGGAGCTGGTCGCCGGCTACCACACCGAGTACAGCTCGATGAGCTTCGCGCTGTTCTTCCTGGCCGAGTACGTGAACATGGTCACGGTGTCGGCCGTGGCGACCGACCTGTTCCTCGGCGGCTGGCACGGGCCGTTCCTGCCCGCATGGCTGGGCTGGATCTGGTTCCTCGTCAAGGTGTTCGCCATCCTCTTCTTCTACATCTGGATGCGCTGGACGCTGCCGCGGTACCGCTACGACCAGCTCATGTCGTTCGGATGGAAGTGGCTGCTGCCGGCCGCGGTCATCAACCTGGTCGTGACGGCGTTCGTCGTCGCGTATTTCGGCTGGTAGGCGGCACCGATTATGGACGCGCTCCTGTTCTGGATCCTGGCGGCCGTGGCGGTCGTCGCCTCGCTGCTCGTCGTCGGGCAGCGCAACCCGATGTACAGCGTACTGCTGCTCATCGTCTCGTTCTGCGCGCTGTCGGGCCTATACGTGCTGCTCGGCGCGCCGTTCGTGGCGGCCATTCAGATCATCATCTACGCGGGCGCCATCATGGTGCTCTTCCTGTTCGTCGTCATGTTGCTGAACGTGCCGACCGAGGATCCGCCGACCGGGTATCACGCGCGGCTGTTCGGCGGCGCGGGGCCGCGGCGGTTCGGCGCGGTGCTCGCCCTCGTGTTCGTCGTCGAGCTCGCCTGGGCGCTGCGCGAAATGGCGGGCACGACGATTGGCCGGGGTGCGCCGTCGTCGGTCTATGACATCGGCGTGCGGCTCTTCCGCGATTACGGCTTCGCGTTCGAGGCGACCTCGCTCTTGATTCTCGTCGCGATGGTCGGCGCCATCGTCCTCGCCCGGAAGGAGCCGTCCTGATGCTGCCCGAGCCGACGTTCAATTCGTACCTGATGCTCTCGGCGGTGCTCTTCTCGATCGGCACGGCCGGCGTGTTCCTTCGGCGCAACATCATCACGCTGCTGCTGTCGGTCGAGGTCATGCTGAACGCCGTCAATCTGACGTTCGTGGCCGCCGATCGCTACTACCACAGCGTGGACGGGCAGATCGTCGTGTTCTTCGTCATGGCCGTGGCTGCCGCCGAGGCCGCCGTCGGGCTCGCGATCGTCATCGCGCTCTTCCGGCACCGCGAGACGCTCAGTCCCGACGCCTTCACGACGCTCAAGTGGTGACCGCGTGCTGATCCTGATTCCGCTCTTCCCGTTCCTGGGCTTTCTCATCAACGCGTCGGTCGGCCGCCGGCTGCCCAAGCGCGTGTCGGGCGCCCTGGCCACGGCCGCCCTCGCGCTGTCGTTCGGGGTCGCTCTGTCGGCTGTCGCGCGGATGCTGGCGGCGACGCCGGTCGACGGGGTGCGCGCCGTCCAGGACACCGTCTACACGTGGATCGCCTCGGGCTCGCTGCACGTGCCGTTCACGCTGCGCGTCGACCCGCTCTCGTCCGTGATGATTCTCGTCATCACCGGCATCGGCACGCTGATTCATCTCTACTCGACCGCGTACATGCACGACGAGACGGATAGCGAGTTCGCCCGCTACTTCTCGTACCTGAACCTCTTCGCGGCGTTCATGCTCGTGCTCGTCCTCGCGACGACCTTCCCGGTGATGTTCGTCGGCTGGGAGGGCGTCGGCCTCTGCTCGTATCTGCTCGTCGGCTTCTGGTTCACGAAACAGACGGCATCGGACGCGGGCAAGAAGGCGTTCATCGTCAACCGCGTGGGCGACGTCGGCTTCATCCTCGGGATGGCGGCGATCTTCACGACGTTCGGCACGCTCGATTTCCAGGAAGTCGCCGCGCGCGTCGCGGGCATGCCGATCGAGGCCTCGTTCGGCATCCTCACGTTGACGACGCTGCTGTTCTTCCTCGGCGCGACGGGCAAGTCCGCGCAGATTCCGCTCTACATCTGGCTGCCGGACGCGATGGAAGGTCCGACGCCGGTCTCAGCGCTCATCCACGCCGCGACGATGGTGACGGCGGGTGTGTATCTCATCGGGCGCAACGCCGTGCTCTTCAGCCACGCGCCGATCACGCTCGAGGTCGTCGCCGTCATCGGCTGTCTCACGGCGCTCATGGCCGGCACGATCGGTCTCGTGCAGAACGACATCAAGCGCGTGCTGGCGTACTCGACCGTGTCGCAGCTCGGCTACATGTTCCTGGCGATGGGCGTCGGCGCGTTCGGCGCGGGCATCTTCCATCTCTACACGCACGCGTTCTTCAAGGCGCTCCTCTTTCTCGGATCGGGCGCGGTGATTCACGCGCTGCACGGCGAGCAGGACATGCGCCACATGGGCGGCCTGCGGCGGGAACTGCCGGTCACCTACTGGACGTTCCTGATGGCGACGCTGGCGATCTCCGGCGTCCCGCTCTTTTCGGGGTTCTTCTCGAAGGACGAGATCCTCGCCGAGACGTTCGCGCACGGCCACGTCGTGCTCTGGGCCGTCGGCCTCTTCACCGCGTTCCTCACGGCGATCTACATGTTCCGCCTCGTCTACATGACCTTCTTCGGCGAACGGCGGACGCCGGCGACGGCTGACGCGGGCGCGCACGGGCACGCTGCCGCTGGTCACGGGCATGGCGCGTCCGGACACTTGCACGACGCGCCGCCGGCCATGGCGATTGCGCTCGTCATCCTCGCGGTTGGTGCCGTGGCGGCCGGCTACGTCGGCTTGCCGAACGCCGTCGTGTCGGGCGGCAACCGGATCGACGCGTTCCTCGAGCCGAGCTTCCACGCGCCCGTGGCGGCCGGCGTCGACGTGGCGGCCGAGCCGGCGCAGGAAGAGAGCAGCACGTCGAGCGGCGTCGAACTGGCGCTGATGGGGCTGTCGACGCTCGTCGCGCTCGGCGGCATCGGCGTTGCGACGATCTTCTTCCTGCAGCGGCCCGATCGCGCCGATGCCGTGGCCGCACGTTTCAGCGGTCTGCACCGGCTGCTCGAGCACAAGTACTACGTCGACGAACTGTACGGCGCGGTGATCGTCCGGCCGATCACGCGATTGTCGACGACGCTGCTCTGGCGTGGCGTCGACGCCGGTCTGATCGACGGGACCGTCAATGCCACGGGACTCGTCGTGCGCGGCTGGAGCGCGGTGCTCCGGCGGCTGCAGACGGGTTCGGTGCGCGCCTACGCGATGTCCTTCTTCGTCGGCGTCGTGGTCATCGTGGGGTATTACCTCTGGCAATGAGCTTCCCAATCCTGACGTCGCTCGTCCTGCTGCCGATCCTCGGATCGGTCGTCGTGCTCGTGGTGGGCAAGGGGCGGGACCGCCTCGTGCGGCCGCTCGCGCTCGGCGTGTCGCTCGTGGTCTTCCTTGTGAGCCTGCTGCTCTGGGCGCGGTTCGATGCCTCGGCGTCGGCCTACCAGTTCGTCGAGCGCCACACGTGGCTGCCGGACTTCGGCATCTCGTACCACGTCGGGATCGACGGCATCAGCCTGTGGCTCGTCATCCTGACGACGTTCCTCACGCCGATTGCGTTGTTGTGCTCGTGGCAATCGGTCGAGTCGCGCGTGCGCGAGTTCTCGTTCTTCATGCTCACGCTCGAAGCCGCGATGATCGGCGTCTTCGTCTCGCTCGACCTGTTCCTGTTCTACCTGTTCTGGGACGCGATGCTCGTCCCGATGTACTTCCTCATCGGGATCTGGGGGTACGACCGCCGCATCTACGCCGCGGTGAAGTTCATCCTCTACACGATGGCCGGCAGCGTGCTGATGCTGCTCGCGATCATCTGGCTGGCCTACTATCACCAGTCGGTCACCGGCGTGCCGAGCTTCGACATCGTCGACCTGTACGCGCTCGACATTCCGGCCGGCGTGCAGACGTGGCTGTTTCTCGCGTTCGCCGTCGCGTTCGCGATCAAGGTTCCGCTCTTCCCGTTCCACACGTGGCTGCCCGACGCGCACGTGCAGGCGCCGACGGCCGGGTCGGTCATCCTGGCTGGCGTGCTGCTGAAAATGGGCACCTACGGCCTGCTGCGCTTCGCGTTCCCGCTCTTCCCGCAGGCCGCGCTGCAGTTCGCGCCGTGGATCGCGGTGCTCGCCGTCATCGGCATCGTCTACGGCGCGCTCGTGGCGATGGTCCAGCCGGACATGAAGAAGCTCGTGGCGTACTCGTCGGTGAGCCATCTGGGCTTCGTCGTCCTCGGCATCTGCGCGCTCGACGTCAACGGCGTGCAGGGATCGGTCTACCAGATGCTGGCGCACGGGGTGTCGACCGGCGGCCTCTTCCTGATGGTCGGCATGCTCTCGGACCGTCGGCACACGCGGCAGATTGCGGAGTTCGGCGGCCTCAAGGCCGTGATGCCG
>CALFMR010000091.1 GCA_937880585.1 uncultured Acidobacteriota bacterium | reverse complement strand
GCGGAGATGATCGTCTATCGCGTCTCCCCCAACGACGTGCAGTCGGGCGTCCGCGTCGGCAATCTGGAATATCCCGGCTATCCGGCCACGGGCGTGACCGTCGACGGCGTCACGATTGCGGACCCGAGCGTGCGCGTCGCGTTCTTCGCGCTGCTCTACGACCAGCCGGTCGACACGCCGATGCACCTGTTCGCGCGCGACGAGGCGGGCAATGCCGCGCGCGCCGACTTCGAGTCCCGCACGTTCCCGAAGCCCGCGCGCCGGAGCACGATCCCGCTCGATGACAGGTTCCTCGATCGCGTGGTGCCGGCGATCCTCGCGGGCACGACGGAGATCAAGCCGGAGGGATCGACGATCGACAAGTTCCTGGCCATCAACGGCGAGCTGCGCCGGAAGAACGCGGCGAAGATCGCGTCATTCGCCGCGCAGTCCGCGCCCGAGCTCTACTGGCGCGGCGTCGTCTTTCATCCCTTCACCAACTCCGCCGTCGAATCCGCCTTCGCCGATCGGCGCACGTACACGTACCAAGGCAAGGAGATCGATCACCAGACGCACCTCGGCTTCGATCTCGCGTCCTACGCCACGACGCCGATCGTCGCCGCGAACCGGGGCAAGGTGGTTTTTGCCGAAGAGCTCGGCATCTACGGCAACTGCGTGATCATCGATCACGGCATGGGCGTGCAGTCGCTGTACGGGCACATGTCATCGCTCCAGGTGAAGCCGGGCGATGTCGTCGACAAAGGGCAAACACTCGGTCTCAGCGGCATGACGGGTCTCGCTGGCGGCGATCACCTGCACTTCACCATGCTCGTCAACGGACAGATGGTGACGCCGCTCGAATGGTGGGACGCGCACTGGATCCAGGATCGGATTCTGCGGAAGCTGCGCGCGGTCGACTGAGCGAAGTTAGAAGTTTCGGGTTCGCAGCGATCTTTGCTGTGGAGCCCTGGGCCTTCAGGCCCAGGGGAACCAGGAAAGAGGCACAGATGAGGATGCGGTGGCGTCCGGTCGGGGTCGTCGTGGCGGTGGGGAGCGCGATGTGTGTCGCGACAGCCGTCACCCGGGTGGCTGCTCAGGATCAGCCCGTCGCAACCGTCACCTCGCCTGACGGGGCGATTGCGATGGCGGTGTCGCGCGTGCGTTCGGGGCAGGCCGGTGCTACGCGACTCGCCTATCAAGTGACGTTCGGTGGCGATCCGATCATCGCGGCCTCGGCGCTCGGGATCGACCTGGACGGCCAGCCGCCGCTCGGACCGGCGATGGCCATTACGTCGGTCACGCCGTCCGATGTCGACGAGACGTACACGCTGCCCGTCGGCAAGACGAGTCAGGTGCGCAACCACTACCGCGCCATGACGGTCGAGCTTCGCGAACCCGACGCACCCGGCCGCCGCATGATGCTCGACGTGCGGGCGTACGATGACGGCGTCGCGTTCCGGTACCGCGTGCCGGCGCAAGAGAACGTCGGCGACGTGCGCATCACGAACGAGGCGACGGAATTCCAGCTCGCCGGCGACGCGACGACCTATCCCCTCTTCCTGCGCGGCTACCGGACGTCGTGGGAAGACGACTATCAGACGCTGCCGCTCAGCGGCATCAACCCGGCGAACCTCATCGGCCTGCCGCTGCTCGCGTGGCTGCCGGGCCATGCCTACGTCGCGATCGCCGAGGCCGACATCGATCAGTACGCCGGCCTCTATCTCCGGCACTCAGCGCAGTCCGCGCGCTCGCTCGTCGCGCAGCTTTCGCCGCACGTCGACGACGCGACGGTCGCCGTGACCGGGCACACGCCGATTCAAACGCCATGGCGCGTCATCATGATCGGACGCGAGCCGGGCACCCTCATCGAGTCGAACTTGGTCGTCAATCTCAATCCGCCGTCGGCAATGGCCGACACGTCGTGGATCAAGGCCGGCAAGGCCGCCTGGGATTGGTGGTCGGGCGAGCAGGCCGATGGCGTCACCTTCACGCCCGGCATGAACACGGCGACGATGGAGCACTACATCGATTTCGCTTCACGGGCGGGCCTCGAGTACATGCTCGTCGACGCGGGCTGGGCGGCACGGCTCGGCCGAGGCGCCAACGACTCGAATGCCGACATCACGAAGCCGCAGCCGAACATCGACATGCCGGCGCTCCTCGCCTACGCGAAGGCGAAGCACGTGCGGCTCTGGCTGTGGACGCACTGGGCGGACGTCGAGCGGCAGATGGACGAGGCGTTTCCACTCTACGAGCGCTGGGGCATCGCGGGCGTGAAGATCGACTTCATGGATCGCAACGATCAGTGGATGGTCGACTTCTACCATCGCGTCGCGAAAGCCGCCGCCGATCATCACCTGATGATCGATTTTCACGGCGCGTACGCACCCGATGGCCTGCGCCGGACCTATCCGAACCTGATGACGCGCGAGGGCGTGCTCGGCGCCGAGTACAACAAGGGGAGCGCGCGCGACACGGTCGATCACCGCGTCATGCTCGCCTTCACGCGCATGCTCGCCGGGCCGATGGACTACACGCCGGGCGGCTTCCGCAACGTGATGCCCGAACACTTCGAGCCGCAGAACGTGAAGCCGATGGTGATGGGCACCCGCGCGCACGATCTCGCGCTGTACGTCGTCTTCGAGAGTCCGCTGGAGATGGTCGCCGATTATCCGGAGGCGTACGCCGGCCAGCCGGAGATGCCGTTCCTCAGCGCCGTTCCCGCGACGTGGGACGAGACGCGCGTCGTCGCGGCGCGGGTCGGGGATTACGTGGCCATCGCTCGCCGCCACGGGACCGACTGGTATGTCGGCGCGATCGCCGGGTCGCACGGCGCGAATATGCGCGTGCCACTCAGCTTCCTGCCTGCCGGGACGTTCACCGCCGACGTGTACGCCGACGCGCCCGATGCGGCATCGCAGCCGACCAAGACGAGCATCGATCACCGGTCGGTGACGAACGCGTCGGTCGTCCAGATGACACTCATTCCCGGCGGAGGGCAGGCGATTCGCATTCACGCCACGGAGTAAGCACCGCGGTCGAGTTGCGCGTATGTCGTCTGGCTGGGCCCCGGGGGCTGGGGTATCTTGAAGCTGAATCATGTTGCCGTGTGGCCAATGCGCCGGAGGAGCACGTCATGAGGGCACGAGGAACGTATAGTCTGGCCGCGATGCTGGTGGGCGTCGTCGCGGCCGCCACCTGGACCATCGCCGAAGTGCAGGCGCAGAAGGCCACGCCGGCCGACATCGCCGCGAAGATCTCGGGCACCTGGGTCGTCAATCTCGACCAGAGCCCGGGGCTGCATCGGCCGGCCGGTCGACAGGGATTTCTGCGGACGCCGTCGGGCGTTCGCGTTGAATCAGCCGTGTTCATGCAGCGGCGCGGCGGCGGGGGCGGCATGTCGTCGCCGTCCGGTCCGAGCGACCTGACGCCGCGCGAGCGGGCCGAACAGGCGGCTATCGCGACATTTCAGCAGGCCGCGCAGCAGGTCACGATCAAGGCGACGGCCGACAGCGTGACGTTCACCGATTCGGCCGGCGAACGGACGTATGCCGTCAACGGCAAGAACAACCCGGTCGACGTCAACGGCGTCGAGGTCGACGCGAAGTCGCACTGGGACAAGAACACGCTCAAGCAGGAGTTCAGCGCCGGCGGCATCAAGATCACGCACGTCTGGGAGCCGAGCGCCGATGGCGCGCACCTGACGTTCACGCTCTCGCGCGAGTCGATGCGCGGCTCGGGCAAGTCGGTCGCGGTCTACGATCGCAAGCCGTAGCGCCATCGACGACTTCACGAGCGGATTCATGCGGCCGGTCGGCGCTCCCTGCGGACGCCGGACCGGCCG
>CALFMR010000090.1 GCA_937880585.1 uncultured Acidobacteriota bacterium | reverse complement strand
TGGCGCACGGGGTGTCGGCCGGCGGCCTCTTCCTGAGGGTCGGAATGCTCTCGGAGCGTCGGCACACGCGGCAGATTGCGGAGTTCGGCGGCCTCAAGGCCGTGATGCCGAAGCTCGTCGGCGCGTTTCTGCTCGTCACGCTGGCGTCGATCGCGCTGCCGGGCCTGAACGGCTTCGTGGGGGAGTTCCTGATCCTGATCGGCGCGTTCGGCAGCACGGCGTTCGGCGGACCGCGGATCTACACGGCCGTGGCGGCGACGGGCGTCATCCTGTCAGCGGTCTACATGCTGGGGATGTTCCAGCGCGTCAACTACGGACCGGTGACGCACGACAAGAACCGCGGCTTGCGCGATCTGAGCGTGCGCGAGTGGTGCGTGATTGCGCCCATCTGCGCCGCCGCGCTCTTCATGGGCATCGTGCCCGGCGTGTTCCTCAAGCCGATCGAGCCGGCCGTGCGCCGCACGCTGTCCGAGATCGTCGTCACCGCGTCGCCGCTGAATGCTGCGGCGCCGCCGACGGCCGTTCCGCACGCCAGTCTCGCCGCCGTTCCGGCCTCGTCGACTCCTGGCGTCGCGCCCGCACTGTCGGCTCGACCGGCTGCGCTCGAGATCGCCCGCTGACACCATGTTGAGAGACATCATCCCCGTCATTCCGGTCCTCATCGTCTCGCTGTCGGCGTGCGCGGTGCTGCTCGCCGAGGCGTTCCGCCGGCGCGGCGAGTGGATGCCCGTCGGCTGGCTCGCGCTCATCGGCGTCATGGGCGGCCTCGTGACGTCGGCCGCGCTCTGGAACCGCAACGCGGTCGGCTTCGGCGTGCTCGTCCTCGACAATTTCGCCATCTTCTTCAACGTGCTCATCTGCGGCATCGGCCTGCTGACGATCCTGATGTCGTCGGGCACGGCCGAACGCGACGAGCTGCCGCTCGGCGAGTACTACGCGCTCGTGCTGTTCGCACTGGCCGGCATGATGCTGATGGCGTCGACGCGCGACCTGCTCATCGTCTTCATCGGGCTCGAGGTGATGTCCCTCTCGGTCTACGTCCTGACGAGCCTCAAGCGGACGGACGAGAAGAGCGCGGAGGGCGGCTTCAAGTACTTCATCCTCGGCGCGTTTTCGAGCGCGTTCTTCCTCTACGGGATCGCGTTCGCCTATGCGGTGACGGGGACGACGAGGCTCGACGATCTGGGGATGCGCGTGGCGGGCGTGGCGCTCGAGCCGAGCGTGCTCGTCATTCTCGCGATGGTGTTCCTGCTCGTGGGCTTCGCCTTCAAGGTCTCGGCCGTGCCGTTCCACATGTGGACGCCCGACGCCTACCAGGGCGCGCCGACGCTCGTGACCGGCTTCATGTCGACCGGCGTCAAGGCCGCGGCGTTCGCGGCGTTCATCCGCGTCTTCCTGTCCGCCCTCGAACCGCTGCGCGTCGACTGGCTGCCGGTGCTCTCGGCTATCGCCGGCTTGACGATGATCCTCGGGACCGTCGTCGGCGTGGCGCAGACGAGCGTCAAGCGCATGCTGGCGTACTCGAGCATCGCGCACGCCGGCTATCTGCTCGTCGGCCTCGTGGCGGCGAACGCGGCGGGGAAGGCCTCGATCCTCTTCTACCTGGTCGCCTACGCCGTGACGAACCTCGGCGCGTTCGGCGTGCTCTCCGCGCTCTGCACGGCCGACCGCCCGCACGACGACCTGCGCGACTTCGCCGGCCTGGCCTACGAGCGGCCCGGTCTGGCCGCGCTCCTGACCGTGTTCCTGTTGTCGCTCGGCGGCTTTCCGCCGACCGTTGGGTTCGTCGCGAAGTGGTACATCTTCAGCGCGGCGATCCAGGAGCACCTCATTGCCCTGGCCGTGCTCGGCGTGCTCACGAGCGTCGTCTCGGTGTTCTTCTACCTGCGGATTGTCGTGCAGATGTACATGGCCGAGGAGCGCGCGCCCGGTCATCGTCCGCACGTGCCCGCCGTGGCGCTGACGGGCCTCGTCCTCGCGCTCGCGGCGGTGTTCTATCTGGGCGTGCTGCCGGGCCGGCTGCTGTCGATTGCGGCCAGCTCGGTCTCGGCGATTTTCTGAGGTCGGGTTGCCGCCGATGGCGCCCCGCTGGCGCGCCGTCCACGGTTCCGGCATGAGCCCCGTGCGATGAGCGACATCGATCCTTCCGACCGCGGGCCATCCTCGCCGCCGCCGTACCGGCCGGCCGAGCGCTTCTGGCCGTACGCGGATCTTTCAGAAGATCTGTCGGAAGAGGAGCTCGTGCGCCTGCGTCCCGAGCTGCGCGAGGTGCTCTTCGCGACGTCCGAGGAGCGGCCGTTTTCGATCTCGCTGACGTTTCCGGCGTTCAGTGGCGAGCACTACGCGCGTGCCGTCGAGCTGGCGCGGCGGTCGGACGAGTACGTCGAAGGGACGTGGGACGGCGTGTTGACGCATCGCGCGCGATTCTTTCCGGCCTCACGGCCGGCGGACCTGCGCGATCTCTGGGAATTGGTGTACGAGGTGCCGGGGACGGACGTGCTCGTGGACGATCGGCCGGTGCCCTACGCGCGCACCTTGTGGCTGCCGCTCGTGTGGTTCTTGATTCGGTGAGGGGATGACGACGGAGGTGGAGGACCGGAGTCGAGTACCCCGGTCCCCCAGGGTGGTTTAGCTGGGCTTGGTGACGTTGCCCGCCTGCGGCCCTTTCGGGCCGTCGACGATCTCGAATTCGACCTGCTGGCCTTCTTCGAGTGTCCGGAAACCGGAGCCCTGAATCGCTGAGAAGTGAACGAAGACGTCGTTGCCTCCCTCGCGTTCGATGAATCCGTAGCCCTTGGCGTTGTTAAACCACTTGACCTTACCAGTGATACGCATACAACTTGCCTGCCTTACGAGACACGCGGCTCAGCACCGCGTTGACCCCCCGTCGCGTGCCCTGCGAGCGCGACCAGGTACAAAAAAAGACCGCAGCACGCGGTCTCACGCTGACGCCGGCCCGCCCAACGTCAACGGGCGACTATATGCGGGACGCCTGAGTTTGTCAATTGCCACCCATAGCCGTGCCCGGATGGATACCGTCTCGGCGGGCGACGGGCCCGAAGTAATGAATGGCCGTCTAAGTCGGCCGGTTTTCATCCGCGAGAGGATGCGACGTTCATGCGTGCACTGCTAAGCGTGTCGGACAAGACGGGCCTCGTACCCTTTGCCCAGGCGCTCTCGACAGCCGGCTGGGAGATCGTCTCGACCGGCGGCACGGCCCGGGCGCTCACCGGCGCCGGGATCCGCGTCGTCGGCATCTCGGACGTGACGGGTTTCCCCGAGATGCTCGACGGCCGCGTCAAGACGCTGGATCCGCACGTGCACGGCGGCATCCTCGCGCGCCGCTCGCGGCCCGACGACCTGGCGGCCATCGCCGCCCAGGGCATCACGCCGATTGATCTCGTCGTCGTGAACCTGTATCCGTTCGCGAAAGCCGCCGCACGGCTGGATCTGCCGTTCGCGGATCTCGTCGAGGAGATCGACATCGGCGGCCCCAGCCTCGTGCGCGCCGCCGCCAAGAACTTCGCCGATGTCCTCGTCGTCGTCGATCCGGCGGACTATGACGAGGTCCTGGCGGCGATCGCGCGCAAGGGCGGTCCGACCCTGGCGTTCCGTTTCGACCTGGCGCGCCGCGCATTCGCGCACACGGCCGCCTACGACCAGATGATCGCGTCGACGCTCGCCGAAGTGCGCGTGGACGAATCGACCGGCGACTTCACGCGTGGCACCGCGAATGACGCGTCGGCGCTCCTGCCGGCGGTGTGGCAGCCGCGCCTCGTGAAGCGCCGCGATCTCCGGTACGGCGAGAATCCGCACCAGGTTGGCGCGTGGTACGCGGAGCGCGAGGCCGGCTTTGGCGCGGCCGTCGTGCACCAGGGCAAGGAACTGTCGTTCACGAACCTGCTCGATCTCGACGCGGCTGCCCGCATCGCGCTCGAGTTCGACGAGCCGTGCGCGGCCGTCATCAAGCACACCAACCCGTGCGGCGTGGCCACGGCGGCGACGATTGCCGACGCCTACGTGCTCGCACGCGAGGCCGATGCGCTCTCGGCGTTCGGCGGCATCGTCGGGATCAACCGGCCGCTCGATGCCGAGACGGCGCGGCGGCTGACGTCGACGTTCATCGAAGCCATCGTCGCGCCATCGATCGATGATCTCGATGCGGTCAAGCCGATTCTCGCAGCGAAGCCGAACCTTCGGGTCGTGACCGCGTCGTTCGAGGGACTGGATCCCGCCCGCGACGTGCGGTCGATTCTTGGGGCGTGGCTCGTACAGGCGCGCGATCGCGTCGTCGAAGCGGCTGGCACGTGGCCCGCCGACGCGGACGTGCGCGTCGTCACGCGGCGCCAGCCGACCGATGACGAGTGGCGCGCCCTGCGCTTTGCGTGGCGCGTATGCGCGCACGTGAAGTCCAACACCGTCATCTTTACCGGTCCGGCCACGACGCTGGCGGTTGGGGCGGGGCAGATGAGCCGTGTCGACGCCGTGAAGACGGCGGTGATGAAAGCGTCTGGCCAGCTCGCCGGATCGGTCGCGGCATCGGACGCGTTCTTTCCCTTCCGTGACGGGCTCGACGCCGTGGCGGCCGCGGGCGCGACGGCTGTCGTGCAGCCCGGCGGATCGGTCCGCGACAAGGAAGTCATCGCGGCAGCCGACGAGCACGGTCTCGCGATGGTCTTCACCGGCCACCGGCACTTCCGGCACTGAACTACACTGGCCTCCACCATGTGGATGCGCGCCGCGCTGCTCGCGCTGTGCCTGGCGACGTTCGTGGCCGGCATCGGGCGTTCGGCGATCCAGGACGCCGACGAGGCGTATTACGCCGAAGCCGGACGCGAGATGGTCGTGAGCGGCGACTGGATCACGCCGCACTACAACTTCGAGCCGCGGCTGCAGAAGCCGGTCTTCTTCTACTGGCTCGTCGCCGGCACCTATCGCGTCGTCGGCGTCAGCGAGTGGGCCGCGCGGCTGTGGTCCGCGCTCGCGGGCGTCGGCCTCGCGTTCCTCGCGTTCGACGTCGGCCGGCGCTGGGTCAATGCGCCGGTCGGGCTGCTCGCTGGCGTCATCGTCGGCACGAGCTTCGGACTCGTGCCGCTCGCGCGGCAATCGCTGCCCGACGTGCCGCTGGCGTTCTTCATCACGCTGACGATCTGGGCCGGCATCGAAGCGCTCGCTGACGCGCCGGCGAGCGGCGCGACGGTACGGCGTGGATCGTGGCTGCTCCTGTCCGCGCTTTCGATGGCGCTCGGCACGCTGACGAAAGGACCCGTCGCGATCGCGCTGCCAGGGCTCGTCTTCGCCGTGCTGCTCGCGCGCGAGTGGCTCGGCGCGCGGCGGGACGGCCGACGCTTTGCGATCCGTCCGTCGCTCGGCTGGTGGATCGCGGCCGCCGTGCTGTTCCTCGTCGTCGCCGTGCCGTGGTATGTCGCCGTCACGCGCGCGCAGGGGATCGGGTACCTCCGGCAGTTCTTCGTCGGCGAGAACGTCGATCGCTTCGCGACGGCGCGCTACAACACGTGGCGCGGCTGGCGCTACGTGCCCATCGTCATCGGCGGCCTCCTGCCGTGGTCGGTCTTCGGCGTGTTCTGGCTCCGGCCGCTTCGTGACGTCGTCACGCGCCGGCGGCGTTTGTCGGACGTCGATGCACGGCTGGTCGCCTGGGCGTTCGCGCCGCTCGCGTTCTTCTTCGTGTCGGTCGGCAGCCAGCCGCGGTACATCGTGCCGTGCCTGGTCCCGCTCGCCGTGCTCCTCGCGCGCACGATCGCGCGTCATGCGACGGGCCGCGGAGGCGTATTCGCCGCCGCAGGCGCGACGGGTGGCGCGCTCATCACCGTGTTCGGCGTGCTGCTGCTACGCGCGCGGCCGCTTCTCGAAGCCGCCGGCGCGGGCGGGGCATGGACTGGCGCGCTGGCGATCGTGGCGGTGGGCGTCGTCGTCCTCGCGGTCGCGTGGTTCGCGCCGCGGCGCATGCTGGTGCCCGTCCTCGCCGTGTGCGCGGCATCGGCGCTCGTCATCTTCGACCGCACGGTCGCCACGACCAGTCGTCCCGCGCCGGTCGAGGTCGTCGGCGCCATCGTGCGCGCGCACCCTGAGGTGTCGGCCGCGTGCGCGTGCGGCGCCTTCGGACGCAGCCTCAATTTCTACACGCACGTGAAAACGGTGTTCGCCTACGACACCGAGCGTACGGACGCGGACGTCGTCGCCTTTCTGCGCCAGCCTGATCCCGTGCTTGCCGCCGTCGACGCGTCGCTGCTGCCCGGCGTCGAACGGACCCTCGGGCGCACGTTCCCGCGCCTCGTCGAAGTCGCCTATCTCGACACGAGCATCTGGCAACGCCCAGGCGACGCGCTTCTCACGCCGGATCCGTCACTCGTCAAGCGCGTCGCGCTGATCTCAAATAAATAGGCCGACTGGGCGCGCCGTCAGTCATCTTTCTTGCAGTGCGCTGGGGCCACACCCCCAGCGCTACGCGCTGCGGCACTCTCGCTACGCTCGGGCCTTGCGGTGTCAGCTTTTTTACTTCTGGCTTCTGGCTTCTGGCTTCTGGCTTCTGGCTTCAAACTTCTAACTTCAGCGCGTCCGCCGCTGCCGCGAGTTCCTCGCCGGTGACGCTGGCGGGGCCGAAGCGGGCGACGACGAGGCCGGCGGCGAGGTTGGCGAGGCGCGCGGCGTCGAAGAGCGGGATCCCTGCGGCCAACGCAAGCGCGATGACGGCGATGACGGTGTCGCCCGCGCCCGTGACGTCGGCCACCTCTCGCGCAACAGCCGGCAGCGCAGCCTCGACTGGCGTGGACGCCGATCGGTCCAGCACCCAGATGCCGTGTTCGCCCCAGGTGATGATCACGCTGCCGCCCGTGCGATCGGCAATCGTGCGCGCGGCGTCGCGCGCATCGCCGGCGGCGCGGATGCGACGGCCCGTCATCAGTTCCGCTTCGTGATGGTTGGGCGTGACGAGCGCGGCGCCGCGGTAGCGATCCGCGTCAGGGACTTTCGGATCGACGAGGACGGGCACGCGTCGTTTCGCGGCCCGCGCGATCACGGCAGCGATGACCGGCGGCGTCACGACACCCTTGCGATAGTCGGAGAGAATGACCGCGTCGGCCGCATCGACCGCTGACTCGGCACGCGCGGTGAGGTCGGGCAGCGCGGCACCTGACACGTCGCTGTCGTCTTCGCGATCGATCCGCACCACCTGCTGGTTGCGCTCGGTCACGACGCGCGTCTTGCGCGTCGTCGGACGCGTTCGATCGCCGACGAGTCCGCCGCGATCCAGGCCCGCGGCTTCGATCTGCCGTCCCAGTTCGGCGGCGCCCTCGTCGTCGCCGACCAGGCCGACGAGCGACGCTCGACCTCCCAGCGCGACGAGATTGTTCGCGACGTTCGCGGCACCGCCCAGACGGAAATCCTCGCGATCGAATCGTACGACGGGCACGGGTGCTTCGGGCGACAGGCGTTCCGCGCGTCCGACGACGAAGTGATCGAGCATGACGTCGCCGATGACAGCCACTCGACGGTCGCCGAGCTGGCGAGCGAGATGTCCGAGCCGCGTCATCGAGCGTCCACCCGCGCCGCGCGCACCGGTGTCGCGGTCGTAGCGTCCGTCGGATCGTTCACGACCGCCGCGAACGGCAGCGTGATGAGCCCGAGCAGCAGGATCAGGAACTCCGAATCGCCGAAGTTGTGCTCGAAGAGTCCGGCCGTGAGCGTGGCTACCATGACGGCGAGGCCGCCCGCCGCGAGCGCCGGAGCCCGTCCGCGTCGCGCCAAACGATACAAGTCGCGAATCGCGACGACGACGAACCAGAGCCACGCCGCGAGTGCGGGAAGTCCACGCTCCGCGGCAAGCTGCACCGGTACGTTGTGTAGATGCGCGCGCGTCGATCCCGGCTGATCGACGGGATCGACCGCGTCGGCGCGCTTGTAGTGCGCGAGGTACTCGACCGGCACCATGTTCGGTCCGACTCCGGCGAACCAGTGGTCTTTGATCATGGCCTCGCCGGATCGAATCATCGACAGCCGGTCGCGATTGGTCGGGTTGTGCGGATCGAACATCGACAGCGCGCGGCTGCGCACGGGCGCGGCGACGAGCGCGATGGCGACGACGATCGGCACGGCGACGAGCAGCCGCGGGCGGCGCAGTCCCAGCAGCACGACGACGCCGAGGACGGCGCCCACCCACGCGTTGCGTGAGAGCGTCACGGCGAGCGCGACGAGCAGGGCGGGCACGGCAACCGCCGGCCAGGTCCACTCGCGATCCGCATAGATGAGCCGCGCGACGGCTGTGCAGATGACGAGCATCAGCACGCCGGAGTACGTCATGTAATGGCCGAGCAGCCCGTGTGGGCGCGCGTGAAGGTCGTCGTAGCCGAGCACGGCGTACTGCACGATGCCGATGACCGCACCAATCGCGCCAATCGCGATGACGACATCCGCGATCGTGCGGGCGCGCGAGCCGCGTGCGAAGCGCATCGCCATCGGAACGATGAGGTACAAGCACAGCTGCCGCGATCGCAACAGGCTCGCGGCCGGATCGCTCGACAGGGCCGCGCTCACGATCGTCCAGGCAGCGAGCGCGAGGAGCGGCACGAAGAAGGCGGGCGCGTCGGGCCGGCGTCGGTCGCCGATGGCGAGCACCACCCACGCGATGGCCGCGACATCGAAGCAGGCTTCCGCCGTGATGATGTTGAGCTGGATGAGGCCGAGGCACGCGGCCAGCGCCACGAATCCAATACGCGCCAGCCGGTCGCGCGAGGCGCCGGTCATCGGGCCGTCTCCAGCAGCCGCAGCGCCGCATCGCGCACGGCGTCGGGCGTGATGTTCGCCAGGCAGCGGTAGTCGTGCGTCACGCACACGCGCTGATCGCACGGACGGCAGGGCAGAGCGCCGACGTCGACCGAGGCGGTAGGAATCGAGGCCGGGCGCCACGGTGCGGATCGCTCGGGCAGCGTCGGACCGTAGAGACCGACGATCGGCACGTCGCTCGTCGACGCGATGTGCAACGGCCCGCTGTCGCCGCCGATGAACAGCGCCGCATCGTTGAGCGCCGCTCGAAGGTCCTGGAGTGACAGCGCATCGTCGTTGATGATTCGAGCCGCCGATTCGCCGGCCGCGGTCCGTGCATCGGCGACGACACGCGCGGCCGCGTCGCGATCGGACGGGCCACTCGTGATGACGATCCAGCGGCGCGGCGCCGCGTTGACGAGCGCGGATGCGAGCGCGGCGAACGACGACTCGGGCCAGCGCCGGAACGGATTGCCGGCGCTCACGTGCAGGACGACGACCTCGGCATCAGCGGGAATGCCAGCCGCGCGCCAACGCGCGCGCACGCGCGCCACGGCGTTCGCATCGACCGCCATCGTCGTGCGATCGGTGGCGCGATCCGGGCCCGACGCAAAGGCGGCGTCGAGCGCCGTCAGCACGTCCCACTGATTCTCGACCGAATGACGCGGCTGGAGCACGCGGGAACGAGGCGCGATCGCGGTGTACATCCAGGTTCGTCCGGGGACATCGTAGCCCACTCGCACACGCGCACGGCTCGCCCAGGTCAGCCACGCGGCACGCGGGCCGCCGTGCAGGTCAAGCGCGACGTCGAACCGCCGCGCGCGCAACTGCCGCGCAAGACGCACGTCGTCGACCACGCGCCGCCAGCCGCGGCGTCGCGGCACGACGATGACTTCCGAGAGATGCGGATTGCCGGCGACGACCGGTGCGGCTTGCGCTTCGACGAGATAGACGAGCCGGGCGTCGGGAAATCGCCGGCGCAGAGCACCAATCACGGGCGTCGTGAAGACGACGTCGCCGATGAGGCGCAGACGGACGATCAGGATGTCCAACGCGGCGTCAGTCTTCGACCGACGCTTCGTCCACCAACATCACGGGGATGTCGTCCTTGACCGGGTAGACGCGCCGGCAGGTATCGCACTTGAGACCCGCGCCGTCATGCACGACGTGAACCGGCGTCTTGCAGAGCGGACATACCAGGATCTCGAGCAGCGCGGGATCGACGGCCATGGGGGGACTATAGGTCAACTCCAAAGGCCGGCGCCAGATCCGCGAAAGGCCGGCGAGGCGCGGCGAGGTGTGAAACAATCACGGAAGCCGTGGCTTTCGCTCCGTCCATCGTTCTGGTTCTCGCGCTGGCGGTGCAGGCGCCCGCATCGACCGCCTCGTCTGAGGCCGCGCCATGGCCGGCGTCGTCTTCGGCATCCGATAGCGCCACCGCAACCGGCGATCTGGGGCGCGCCTACTACCTCTTTCTGCAAGGCCTCGGCCTCGAAGGCCAGGACGACGCGGCGGCCATCGTCAGTTTCCGGCAGGCGCTCGCGATCGCGCCCGATGCCGCGGCGATCCATGCCGAGCTGGCCGGCATCTTCGCGCGCCAGGGACAGATGACCGATGCGGCAGCCGAGGCGAAGCGCGCGCTCGACGCCGATCCGGACAATCGCACGGCGCATCGCCTGCTCGGTTGGATCGAGGCTGGGACGATCCGTCCCGATGGCAGCGACGCGAGCACGGCGGCGATGACCGAGGCCATCGGTCATCTCGAGAAGGCCGTCGCCGGCAACGTGGATGATCCCGCGGCCGAGCTGGTGCTGTCCGATCTCTATCTGCGCACGCACCAGGGCGCGAAGGCGATTACGCGCCTGAAGCACGTGCTCGACGATCGTCCGGACTACGCGCCGGCCCAGCGGATGCTCGTGTCTGCGTACGAGACGACGGGCGACGTGGCGTCGGCTGACGCCGCGCGTGACGCGCTCGACCGCAGCGCACCCGACACGGTCGGCATCCGCGTGCGGCAGATCGGCCAGCTCGAGGCCGGCGGCGACTGGAAGACGGCTGCGTCGGCGTGGGCCGACATCGTCAATGGCGAAGCCGGTGGCGACATCTATCGTCCGCGCCTCGCGGCCGCGCTCGCCAACAACGGCGACATCGACGGGGCTCGACGCGTGCTCGCCGATCTGGCGCGCGACTGGCCGAAGGACGTGTCGGGATGGTATCTGCTCGCGCAGATCGAGGCGCGAGCCGGGCACCGTGACGCGGCCGATGCGGCCGTGGCGCGCATCCGCGCTATCGCACCCGAGGATGCGCGCGTGCCGCTGGCGCTCGCGGCCACGCGATCGGCGCGCGGCGATTATCGCGGCGCGGCATCCGCGCTCGCTTCGCGCGTGGCGGAAGGCCGCCAGGCGGACGTCGAATCTGGCGACTACGCGACGATGGTCGGCGCGCTCGGTGACGCGCTCGTCCATGCGGGCGACCGCCGCGGAGCGGTGACCGTCCTCGATCGCGCGCATGCACGCGTGCCCGACGACGACGCCATCCACTTCGCGCTTGGCGCGGCCTACGACGAAAACAAGCAGTACGGTGAGGCCGAACGTGTCTTCCGCGATCTCATCGCCGCGGATCCGAACGACGCGCGCGCCTTGAACTATCTCGGGTACATGCTGGCCGATCGCGGCGAGAAGCTGCCCGAGGCCGTCGATTTCATCAAACGCGCGCTGGCGATCGATCGCGACAATCCGGCGTTCCTCGACAGTCTCGGCTGGGCGTACGTGAAGCTCGGCCAGTTCGATCTCGCGCGTGACCCGCTCGAGCGCGCGGCCAAGGGGCTGCCGAAGGTGTCGGTCATCCAGGAGCACCTCGGCGACCTGTACTTTCAGCTGAAGCGCTATGCCGATGCGGCAACCGCGTTCGATCGTGCACTCGCTGGCGATCGCGACGGCGTGGATGCGGGCGCGCTCACGAAAAAGCGCGACCGCGCGCGCACGCTCACCGGCAAGTCCTGACGTGATTCGTCGTCTAGCGGCCCCTCGCCGCGCGTGGTGGTCGGCGCCCTGCC
>CALFMR010000089.1 GCA_937880585.1 uncultured Acidobacteriota bacterium | reverse complement strand
GCCCTTGATGATCTGGTTGCGTGGATCGGACACGGTGTAGACGGGATGGCCGAAGCCGATGATGACTTCTCGCGCGGCGACGCGCCGGCGGATGTCGGCCTCGGCTTCGTCTGGCGTCTCGTAACGCGACAGGATGTCGAACGCGACCTCGTTCGCGCCGCCGTGCTTCGGCCCCTTCAGCGCGCCAATCGCCCCGGCCACGGCGGCGTGCAGATCGGCGCCCGTGCCGGCGATCACGCGCGCGGTAAATGTCGATGCGTTGAACTCGTGTTCCGCATACAGGATGAGCGACGTGTGCATGGCCCGAACCCACGACGCGGATGGCGGCGTGCCGTGCAGCAGGTGCAGGAAGTGCCCGCCGATCGAGTCGTCGTCTGTCTCCGTGTCGATGCGGCGTCCGGACTGCACGTAGTGGTGCCAGTAGGCCAGCATCGATCCGAGCGAGGCGAGCAGCCGATCGGCCACGGCTCGCGCCCCGGCTGGCTGGTGCGATTCCGCTTCCGGCTTGATCGTGGCGAGCGCCGAGACGCCGAGGCGCAGCACGTCCATCGGATGCGCCGACGCCGGCGCCTGCTCGAGCGCGACGCGAACCGACGCGGGCAGTCCGCGCGCGGCGCGAAGACGCGTCTTGTAGGCGGCGAGCTCCTCGGAGGTCGGCAGATGTTCGTGGACGAGCAGATACGCGATTTCCTCGAACTCGCAGCGCTCGGCGATGTCGAGGATGTCGTAGCCGCGATAGTGCAGGTCGTTGCCCGATCGTCCGACGGTGCAGATGGCCGTGTTCCCGGCGGGCACGCCCGACAGGGCAACGGACTTCTTGGGTTTGAACGCTGGAGCGGGGGTGTCAGTCATGCGTCTGGCTTTCGATCGGTCGCGAACAACTCGTCGAGCTTGCGCTCGTACGCGTGATAGTCGAGCACGTCGTACAGCTCCGCGCGCGTCTGCATGAGCGGCACGACGCCGGCTTGCGTGCCGTCGCGGCGGATGGCGTCGTACACCGTGACGGCGGCCTGGTTCATCGCGCGGAATGCGGAAAGTGGATAGAGCGCGATCCGGACGCCCACCGCACGCAGTTGATGGACCGTGAAGAGCGGCGTCGCGCCGAACTCCGTGAGGTTGGCGAGCACGGGCACGCCGACGGCTTCGACGAATCTCCGATAGACGTCGAGGTCGGTCACGGCCTCGGGGAAGATCATGTCGGCCCCAGCCTCGACGCACGCCGCAGCGCGATCGATCGCACGCTCGACGCCCTCGACCGCCAACGCGTCGGTCCGCGCCATGACGACGAAGTCCGCGTCGGGACGGGCATCGACGGCGGTCTTGATGCGGTCGACCATCTCTTCCTGGGACACGATCATCTTGCCGGGCCGATGGCCGCAGCGCTTCGCCTGCACTTGATCTTCGATGTGGCAACCGGCCGCGCCGTCGCGCACGAGCGATCGAATCGTGCGCGCGATGTTGAACGCGCTGCCGAAGCCCGTGTCCGCGTCGACGAGCAGCGGCAGCTCCGAGACCGCCGTGATCCGTCGCACGTCCGTCAGCACGTCGTCGAGCGTCGTGATTCCGAGATCAGGGACGCCGAGCGATCCGGCCGACACACCGCCGCCCGAGAGATAGATCGCGCGGTAGCCGGCGCGCGCCGCAAGACGCGCGTGATAGGCGTTGATAGCGCCGACGATCTGCAGCGGCCGCTCGGCTTCGACGGCTGCGCGCAGCCGCGCGCCTGGAGTCGTTGGAACGGAGTTGGTGGCGGTCACGTCGTGTCTCCCGGCGGTCGCGCACGCGCGGCGGCGTGAGCCTCGATCGAGAAGGCTTGTAAGATACAGGATCTGGACGCGATCGGTGACGATCGCCGGCGAGGACACACAACATGCGTGCGATTCAGGTCGAAGTTCCGGGCGGTCCCGAGGCGATGCGCCTCGTCGACGTGCCCACGCCCGCGCCCGGTCCCGGTCAGGCGCTCGTGCGGCTCGCCGCGAGCGGCGTGAACTTCGTCGACGTCTACTTCCGCACGGGACTCTACAAAGCCGACGTGCCCGTGCGTTTGGGATCAGAAGGTGCGGGCACGGTCGAAGCGATCGGCCCTGGCGTCACGGAGGTTGCCGTTGGCGATCGCGTCGCATGGGCGATGATCCGCGGCTCCTATGCGGAACACGCCGTGGTCCCCGCGGCGATGCTCGTGCCCGTGCCCGATGCCATCGACTTCGTCACCGCCGCCGGCATCCTGCTGCAGGGCATGACCGCGCACTACCTCACGCAGTCGACGTTTCCGCTCAAGCCCGGCGACGCCTGCCTCGTCCACGCCGCGGCGGGCGGCACGGGCGCGCTCATCGCGCAGATGGCGCACGAGGCCGGCGCACGCGTCTTCGGCACGGTGTCGACCGACGCGAAGGCGGCGATCGCGAAAGCCGCGCACGTCGATCACGTCATCCGCTATACGACCGAGGACTTCGCCGCGGAAGTGAAGCGTCTCACCGACGGGCGCGGCGTGGATGTCGTCTACGACTCGGTCGGTCAGGCGACGTTCGAAGGCAGCCTGAACAGCCTGCGCCCGCGCGGCACGCTCGCGCTCTTCGGCCAGTCGAGCGGCCCGGTGCCGCCGTTCGATCCGACGATCCTCAACGGCAAGGGCTCGCTCTATCTCACGCGCCCGAGCCTCGCGCACTACATCGCGACGCGCGACGAGCTCCTGTGGCGCGCCCGCGACGTCTTCAGCGGCCTCCAGTCAGGTGCGCTCACGTTCCGTCTGCAGCAGACGTTCCCCCTCGCCGACGCAGCCGACGCCCACCGCCTCCTCGAAGGCCGCGGGACGATGGGGAAAGTGGTGCTGACGATTTGAAAGGCGCTGCTCAACTACGAATTTCGAACTTCGAACTTCGAACAGACGTGGTGCCTTCGGCACATCTTTGGTTTTGTGGAGCCCTGGGCCTTTAGGCCCAGGGGGAACCAGGTTCCCCCGAGCCTGAAGGCTCGGGGCTCCATGGAACCGAAAAGATGCGCCGCAGGCGCCTCCTCTATTCGAAGTTCGCAGTTCGAAGTTTGACTGTCGAACGTCAGTACACGCTGTAACTGACACTCCCCCCCGGCAGGTTGATGCGTGTCGGGCCTTTGAGGATGAAGGCGACCGCGGACGTCCCTGGCGGGCGGTAGTCGACCGTTGGCGAGACGACGCCGCCGGCGTAGTCATTCGCCCACCACGCCCAGCAGACGACGCTCCCGCCGTTGTCGAGAATGATCCCGTCGTCGGCGCCCGCGGCGAAGAGCGCGGCGCCGATTTCTTCGATCGTGCCCTCGCGCTGGACGATGACGAGACCATCGGTCGAGACGCCGACGGCGTTGTGGACATAGCGCGCGCGCGGCACGCCGAGGTCGCGCCACGCTGACCGAACGTTGTCGCGGAACGACCGCGGGTAATCACGATAGATCGCCTGGCGCGCGGCCTCCCCTTCTTCGCGGCGAGGATCGAACGCCAGCACGTGACGCACGTCGTAGAACTGGTCGGCGATCTCGTCGATCCGCGCGACACGTCCCTGGCGCAGGATCGGCTGCCCCGCCGTCGCCCACTCCACGTCGTCACTGAGATCGCGCCCGTCCGACGCCCGGCGGATGCGGCCGGCGGCCTCGTCGAACACGAGGTCCTCGATCGAGACTCGTCCGTCGCGCCAAATGGTGAGGCAGGCGTACCTCTCGCGGTCGCACGGATCCTCGCGCACGTGAAACACGGCCGGCGTCTCGCCGCGCTGCCACGCGAGGTGACCGTGATTCGTCCCGAGGTTCCGATTGCTGATCGCGATGGCCGGACGCGCGACGCGCCCGTCGCCGGCGACGACACCCATGCGCCGCAGATGATCGACGATCCCGATCTTCGCCGCCGCGAGCCCCTGCTCTTCCTCCGACGTCGCCGGGCGATGTCTAGGGATCCCCGGCAGCCGCATGAGCGCTGCCCGATCGGCAACGCTCAGCCGCGCCGTCTCGATCTCATCGCGGTCGAGACGCACGACGAGATCGTTGGCCCGCCCTTCGCTCCGATTGACGGTGAGCTGCATGTCAAGAAGTCAGAAGTTCGAAGCCAGAAGCCAGAAGTCTCGGAGGCGCCTTCGGCGCGTCTTCGTTCCCTGGAGCCCCGAGCCTTCAGGCTCGGGGGAACGTCCGCTCCCTGGGCCTGAAGGCCCAGGGCTCCACAATCCTGCGTCCGAACCGCGAACCTGGAACCCGCGTACTCGCACGCGGAACCCTGGAACCCGGAACCCCGGAACCCTCGTCCCCTAGAACTTCGCCGGCTCGATTCGGCGCATCACCAGCACGACGCTGAGCAGCGCGAGAATCGGAAACACGCCGGCGCCGATGAACACCGGCGTCCAGCCGTAGGCGTCCACGAGCGCGCCCGTCACGAACGTGGCGATCATCGCGGTGCCGTTGTCGGCGAGGCCCGTGAGGCCGTTGACTCGGCCGGCCAACTGCTGCGGCACGACGTCACCGACGGTGCCGATGTACGTCGCGGC
>CALFMR010000088.1 GCA_937880585.1 uncultured Acidobacteriota bacterium | reverse complement strand
TCGAGTCAGGATCCGATGTACGGCGGCGGTGGCACGCCCGACATCGTCCTGGATATTGGGTGGCGGCTGCCGGCTGAATCGGCCGTGCTTCTTGCAGCGGTCCCGCTCACGACTTCGCCGCAACGCGACGAACCGCGAACGCCCCTGGGGCGCGACACATGACGTCGGCCACGAGCGCGGTGACGCGGCCCGTCCGACGCCTGCGATTCGGCGAAGGCGACCGAGCGCGACCCGACGCGTCGCTCGAGTGGCTGGTCACCAACGGCCTCGGCGGCTACGCATCGGGACCGGTTCGCGGCGGCCTCACGCGCCGCTATCACGGCATGCTCGTCGCGTCGCTGCCGGCGCCGCTCGGTCGCATGGTCTGTCTCTCGGCGCTCAGAACGACGCTCGTGACCGGCGGCCGCGACGTGCTCATCGATCACGAGGATCTCATGCGTCTCGAGGGGCCGGACGCCGCATATCTGCGCGAATTCCGGCTCGACGCCGGTCTGCCGGTCTGGGTCTACGCCGCCGGTCACGCCGTGATCGAAAAGCGCGTCGTGATGCCCACGCGTCAGAACACCACACACGTGCGCTTCCACGTCTCGTCACCCGGCGAACGGACGGTGCTGCGGCTCATGCCCTTCACGTCGCCGCGCGCGCACGAGGGCCCGGTCTCGGCGACGCCTGATGTGCCTCTCCGCGTCAGCGTCCATGGCTCGCTCGTCGACCTCGCGTCGGCCTCCGACGACGTGCCGTCGATGCGATGGCTCGTATCGACGCAGGCGTCGATCGCCTGTCATCTGGATCGTCCCTGGTCGTCGGCCGTCGAGTACGCCCTCGAGCGCGATCGCGGCTACGACTTCGCGGGCACGCTCTGGACGCCCGGCGAGATCGCGATCGCGATCGACAACGAGGCGACCGTGGACTTCGCGGTCTCGACCGAGCCGTGGGACGTCGTCCTCGCCGCGCCCGCGGCGACCGTCGTCGAACGCGAGATCGCGCGACGCGACGACCTGCTCGCGCGTACCGCGCGACCCGACGACACGATGGCCGCCGAACTGACCCTCGCGGCCGACCAGTTCATCGTCACGCCCGTCGGACGATTTCGCGAAGTCGCCGAAGGCCGCGCCGAAGGCGAAGAGCCGCGAACGATCATCGCGGGCTATCCCTGGTTCACCGACTGGGGCCGCGACACGATGATCAGCCTCGAGGGTCTGACGCTCGCGACCGGCCGCGCGCGCGAGGCGGCGCACATCCTCCACACGTTCGCGCATCACATCCGCGACGGTCTCATCCCCAACCTGTTCCCCGAAGGCGTCCATCAGGGCCTGTACCACACGGCTGACGCGACGCTGTGGTTCGTCCACGCCGTCGGTCGCTACGTCGATGTCACGGGTGATCGCGCAATGCTGGCCGCCCTGCTGCCGGCGTTCGTCGACATCGTCGAACACCACATCGCCGGGACACGCTTCGGCATTCACGTGGACCCAGACGACGGGCTGCTCGTCGAAGGCGCGGATCACTATCAGTTGACGTGGATGGACGCCAAGGTCGGCGACTGGGTCGTGACGCCGCGGCGCGGCAAGGCCGTCGAGATCAATGCGCTCTGGTACCACGCGCTCTGTCAAATCGCCGCGTGGCTCGATGCCGATGGACGGCGCGTGCGGGCGGGAGCGCTGCGGCAGGCGGCGGCGCGCGCCTGCGCGTCGTTCAACCAGCGCTTCTGGAACGAGGCCACCGGCCATCTGTACGACGTCGTCGACGGCGAAGGCGGCGACGATCCGGCGTGCCGGCCGAACCAGATCCTGGCGATCGCGCTACCGCACGCCGTGCTCGATCCGGCGCGATGGCCGAGCGTCCTGGACGTCGTCGAACGCACGCTCGTGACACCAGTCGGACTGCGATCGCTCGCACCCGGACATCCTGATTATCAGGCGAAGTACTTCGGTGATCTGCAGGCGCGCGACGCCTCGTACCACCAGGGCACGGTGTGGGCGTGGCTCATCGGGCCGTTCATCGACGCGTGGCTGAAAGTCCATCCGGGCGAGACGGCAACAGCGCGACGATTCCTCGCCGGCTTCGAGCCGCATCTCGACGCCGCGTGCGTCGGATCGATCAGTGAAATCTTCGACGCGGCCCCGCCGTTCACGCCGCGCGGCTGCTTCGCGCAAGCATGGAGCGTCGCGGAGGTCCTGCGCGCGTGGATCAAGACGGCCTGAAAAAAAATGGCGCGCCATCTTCTTTGCGGTGCGCTGGGGCCCCGCCGCTACGGCGCGTCGCCGCCTTCGCTACGTTCAGGGGCTTGCGGTGTCATCTTTTCTTGCTCCTGTCCCCTGCGACCTGACACCTGACAAGTCCTGCAAGGCGCGATCGCGGGCCGCAGCGGCGCGCGCGAGATCGTCGCGGGCGGTGGTCACGGTCGCCTCGTCGCGTGCGAGATTGTGCCGCGCGGCCTCGATGGCGGCAGCCGTGACCTCGGGCGCGGGCCCTCCAGGCGTGCGGCGCACGGCGACGAATTCGTCGGCACCGAGCGCGCGCGTCACGTCGCGGCCGGACCAGTGCACGTCGTAGCCACGTTCACGCGCCTCGCGCGCAACGAGCGCGGCCAGCGCATCGGCCGGCGTCACGTCGGACGCGGCTGCCACACGCGCGGCGATCGCGTGCGCGACGCGAAACGGCAATCCCGACTCGCGCACGAGCGTGTCGGCGAGTTCCGTAGCCGTCACGCCGCCCAGCGTGGCCCGGGACCGCATGCGCTCGACGTCAAGGCCCGCGTGCGCCATCGCGGCGGCCGTGAGCGTCAGCGCCCGCGCCGCGTCGCGAAACGCAGCGGCGACGAGCGGCTGCAGATCATCCTCGGTGTCCACGATGTCGCCGAACGGCGTGTTGTGGAGTGTCGAGGCAATCGCCTGCATCCCGGCGACGCCCTTCGACGCCAGACCGCGCGCGTGTTCGAGCGCGACGGGATTGCGCTTCTGCGGCATGATGCTGCTCGTCTGAACGAACCCGTCGTCGAGCCGCAGATAGCCCACTTCGACGGTCGACCAGAGCAGCATGTCCTGCACGAACCGGCCGAGGCCGACGAGCGACACGCCCGCCGCGGCCGCGGCTTCGAGCAGGTAGTCGACGGCCGCGATGCTCGCGTAGGTGTTGCCAGTCGGCGCGGCGAACCCGAGCAACGCGCTCGTGCGCGCGCGGTCGATGTCGAAACCGGTCCCCGTGATGGCGCACGCGCCGAGCGGGCAGCGGTTTGTCGTCTCGTAGGCGGCGAGAAGCCGCGTCGCGTCGCGCTCGAGTGGCTCGACGACGGCCAGCAGGTAATGCGCAACCGTCGTCGGCTGCGCCGGCTGCGTATGCGTGTGCGCGGGAAAGATCGTCTCGCGGTGCGCGGCCGCCAGGTCGAGTAGCGCGCGCCGCAAGGCGATCGTGCCGTCGACGAGCGCCAGGATCTCGTCGCGCAGGCGCATCCGGTACATCGTCATGTCGATGTCGTTGCGGCTGCGCGCCGTGTGCAGGCGGCCCGCGACGTCCGCATCACACGCGCCGGCGATCACACGATCGACGAAGAAGAACAGATCCTCGCAACTCCCGTCGTACGTGGCTCGACGTACGGCATCAGGATCGACGGCCCCGATTGCCCGCGCGAGCGCGCCGGCGTCTCGACGCGAGACGATGCCGCGTTCGGTGAGCATGACGAGGTGCGCGGCGTGAATCGCCATCAGCGGCTCGAAGAGCCGCGTCTTCGCGTCCTCGAAGTTCTCGCGAAGGACGGTGCGGATGTACTCGGGATCGAAAGGCATGCGCGCGACGGCCGCTCGTCCGGACAGTAGTCGCGGGGTCCGAGGCTGTCAAGCGATCGATCGGTGGCGCCGCGATCGATCAAGGCGATCAATCAACCGGTGCCGGCGCGATTCTTCTGTCGTACACTCGTCGACGTGGCGGGCCGACCTTCTTCACGCGCGGCGCGTCGCCGCACGCCCCCCGCGCGTCGTCCGGCGCCGCGGTCCTCTCAGCATCTCACCGACTGGCTGCGTACGCCCTGGGGACGCGGGATCGCCATCACGCTCGTCGTCATCGCGGGCATCGGCGTCCTCGGCATGACGATGCTCTGGATCAAGTACGGCCGGATGATCGACGCGAAGCTCACGGGCGAACAGCGGCCGATTCCACGCATCTTCGGACGGCCGCTCGATCTGCGCGCGGGCGTGGGACTGTCCGAGGCGCAGCTCGTCCAGCGGCTCAACGACGTCGGCTACGCGTCGGCGCCCTCGATCACGGGCGCTGGCGAGTTCCAGGTCGACGGCGCGACGGTGCTGATCGCGCCGCGTGCCAAGACCGGCACGTCGACGCACGTCGTCCGCGTCGACTACGCACGGCCGACGTCGACGACGATTCGCCGTGTCGCGGCCGTCGGCGGGCCGGCCGTGGACCACGTCACGCTCGAAGCGCCGCTGCTCGCGGCGCTCGCGCCCGGCGAGCGCCGCCGGTACGTGCCGCTCGCGAGCATTCCGCGGCCGATGATCGACGCGGTGCTCGCGATCGAGGACCGCCGCTTCTACGAGCACCCCGGCGTGGATCCGATTGGCGCGTTCGGCGCGCTCCTCACCAACCTGCGCGGGAACAAGCCGTATCTGGTCGGCGGCAGCACGCTCACCCAGCAGATCATCAAGAACACGTTCCTCACGCCCGAGAAGACGATCCGCCGCAAGCTGCAGGAACAGTTCATGGCGATCGTGCTCGAGTCGCGGTTCACGAAGGATCAGATCCTCGAGCTGTACCTGAACGACGTCGTCCTCGGCCAGCGCGGGCCGTTCGAGATCCACGGCGTGTCGGAAGCCGCGCGCATCTTCTTCGGCAAGGACATCCGCAACATCACGCTCGCCGAGGCCGCCACGATCGCCGGGCTCATCCAGTCACCCTCGCGGCTGTCGCCGTTCCGCAATCCGGATCGCGCGCGCGATCGACGCAACGTCGTGCTCGCCGCGATGCTCGACGGCGGCTTCGCGACGCGCGCCGACGTCGAACGCGCCGAGAAGGAGCCGCTCGTCATCTCGTCGCGTGCCCTCGAGAACGAGGCGCCGTACTTCGTCGACTACGTGAGCCAGATCGTCGACGAGCGCTACGCGAATCTGCTGAAAGAGGACGCGGCCGTCGACGTCTACACGACCGTCGATCTGCACCTGCAGCGCATCGCGCAGGAGGAAGTCGCCTCGGGCATGGAGGCCGTCGACAAGCGGCTGGCCGGGCGCAAGCGGCGCGGCCATGCGCAGGCCGCGCTCGTCGCCGTCGATCCGCACACCGGCGAGGTGCTCGCGCTCGTCGGCGGCCGGGCCTACAACCAGTCGCAGTACGATCGCGCGGCGCTCGCCCGCCGCCAGCCGGGTTCCGCCTTCAAGCCGTTCGTCTATCTCGCGGCGTTCGAGGCCATGGCCGACAACCCCGGCATCAACCTCACGCCGGCGACCGTCTTGGACGACGAGCCGACGACGTTCAAGGACGGCGACAACGACTACACGCCGGCCAACTACGAAGACGAGTACGACGGGCCGATCACGCTTCGGCGCGCCCTCGCGCTTTCGCGCAACATCGTCGCCATCAAGGTCGCCGAGGCCGCCGGGTACGACCGGGTCGCGGCGCTCTGGAAGCGTGTCGGCGTCGGCACGCCGGCCCGGCCGTATCCGTCGATTGCGCTCGGCGTCTTCGAAGCCACGCCCCTCGAGATGGCCGAGGCCTACACGATCTTCGCCAACGGCGGCTCGGTCCGGCCGCTCAACCCGATCATGAAAATCGTCGAGAACGGAAAGGAACGGCCGCTGCCGCAGCCGAAGTTGCGCGGCGTCGCGCGTGCGGACACGACCTATCTCGTCGAAAACATGATGCAGAGCGTCATGGACGAGGGCACCGGCGCGGGCGCGCGCGCCGCCGGGTTCACGCGCGTGGCGGCCGGCAAGTCCGGGACGACCAACGATCTGCGCGACGCCTGGTTCATCGGCTTCACGCCCGATCTGCTTACAGCCGTGTGGGTGGGTTTCGACGACAACCAGCCGGTGGGCCTCAGCGGATCGCAGGCCGCGTTGCCGATCTGGACGGGCTTCATGAAACGCGCGCTCGCCGGCCGGCCCGATGGGCCGTTCGATGTCCCGGACGGCGTGGTCTTCGTCAACATCGACAAGGACACGGGCGAGCTGGCGACGCCCAACTGCCCCCACGTCATCCGCGAGGCGTTTCTCGACGGCACGGCGCCCACGACCGTCTGTCACGTGCACGCGCCCGACGGGCTGTCGTCGGTCTTCTCGCGCATCGGCGGCCTGTTCAAGCGCGTCATCCGCTGACGAGGTCCGCGGCGGTCTCGTTTGCTATACTCGGTGTTTAGCAGTCGATGAGCGCGACTGCTAAGACGCATCGACGCCATGTTGGACCGTCAACGCCGCATTCTCGAACGGCTCGTCTCGGAGTACATCGAGCAGGGCGAGCCCGTCTCGTCGGCCTGGCTCGCCGAGCACAGCGAGCTCGGCCTGTCGTCGGCGACCGTCCGCAACATCCTCGGCCGGCTCGAGGAGCAGGGCTTCGTGCGCCAGCCACACACCTCGGCGGGCCGCGTCCCGACCGACTCAGGCTATCGCCTGTACGTGGACCTGCTGCTGGCCGGCCGCCGCAAGCCGCGGCCGCGGCCTGAGTTCGAGGCGCGCCTCCGGCAGTCGGGCACGGTCGGCGACCTGCTCGAACAGGCCTCACACCTGCTCTCGCGCGCGTCGCACCAGATCGGATTCGCGCTCGCGGGCGCCAACCCGTCTTTGCGGCTGCAACACATCGACTTCGTGCGCCTCGAAGACACGCGCGTCCTCGTCATCGTCGTCGCGGCGGGAGGGCGCATCACGCACAAGGTCATTGAAACGGACGCGCCGTACGAGCCGGGGACGCTCGTCTCGGCGGCCAACTACATCAACGCCGAGTTCGCGGGCCTGACGCTCGATGAGGCGCGCGAGGCCATCGTCGAACGCATGCGCGAGGAGCGGCTGCTCTACGACGCGCTCCTGCAGCGGACGCTCGCGCTCGCGCGGCGCGGGCTCGACGGCGTCGCGCCGGTCGACACGCTGCACGTGCAGGGCGCCTCGTTCCTGTTCGACGAGGTCGCCGCCGACAGCGCCGACCGACAGGCGGCGCTCGATGCGCTCGGCGCGCTCTTCCGGATGCTCGAAGAGAAAGATCAACTGATCGAGTTGTTGTCACGGTCGATCGACGCCGTCGGATTGACGGTCGTCATCGGATCCGAGCACGCCTCGCCCGACCTGCACGCCTTCAGCCTGGTCGCGTCGACCTTCCAGGATGGCGATCGGGTCGGGACGGTCGGCGTCATCGGCCCGACGCGCATGCGCTACCAGCGGGCCATCATGATGGTCGACGGTGTGGCGCAGACCGTGAACCGCGTGCTCGACCATCACTCATAACGTCATCGCCATGTCCACTGAAGAAACGCCTGCGGTCCCGTCCGCTGGTGCCCCTGACGAAGCCCTGCGCCGCGAGCGCGACGACCTGTATGACCGGTTGCTCCGCGTCACGGCCGAGTTCGACAACTACCGCCGCCGCACCGAACGCGAACGGCGCGAGTGGTCCGAGGCCACGACGGCCGACGTCCTGCGCGAGGTCCTGCCGACGCTCGACGACCTCGAGCGGGCGCTCGCGGCCTCGTCCGAGGCGGCCGCCGACTCGCCATCCGTCCAACGGCTGCGCGACGGCGTGGAGATCATCCGCAAACAGATGACCGACGCGCTGAAGCGCCGCGGCGTCGAGCCGATCGATGTCGTCGGCGCCGACTTCGATCCCGAATGGCACGAAGCCGTCGCGCACGAGCCGGCCGGCGGCGACCGGCGTGACGGCGAAGTTACGGCCGAGATCCGCCGCGGGTATCGCATCGGCCAGAAGCTCTTGCGGCCGGCCATGGTGAAGGTGGCCAAGGCGTGACGCGACGCGACTACTACGAAATTCTCGGCGTGACCCGCACGGCGGACGGACAGACGATCAAGACCGCCTATCGGAAACTTGCGCTGCAGTACCACCCCGACCGCAACCCCGGGAATGCCGAAGCCGAAGAGCGCTTCAAGGAAGCGGCCGAGGCATACGCCGTGCTCGGCGATCCGGACAAGCGCACGCGCTACGACCAGTTCGGCCACGCGGGCGTGCAGGGTGCGGGCGCATCGCCGGGCGGCTTCAACGCCGACATCTTCTCGGACTTCTCCGACATCCTCGGCGACTTCTTCGGCTTCTCGTCCGGCAGCCGCCGCGGCGGCCCGGCGCGCGGCGCGGATCTGCGCTTCGACCTGGAGATTTCGTTCGAAGAGTCCTACACCGGCGCCGAGACCACGATTCAGATTCCGCGCGAAGAAGATTGCGAGACCTGCAAGGGCACACGCGCGGCACCCGGCACGTCGCCCGAGACGTGCCCGCACTGCCACGGCACCGGCCAACTCCGCTTCCAGCAGGGGTTTCTCGTCGTCGCACGGCCGTGCGCGCAGTGCGGCGGCACGGGCAAGATCGTGCGCCAGCCCTGCCCGGCCTGCCGCGGTCTCGGCCGCGTCGAGCGCGACCGCCGCGTCACCGTCCGCATCCCGGCCGGCATCGCTGACGGCCAGCGCCTGCGTCTTCATGGCGAGGGCGAACACGGCTCGCTCGGCGGCCCGACCGGTGATCTCTACGTGGTCGTTCACGTGCGGCCGCACGCGATCTTCCATCGCGAAGACGACGACCTGTTCGTCGAAGTGCCGGTGCCGTTCCCGACAATGGCGATGGGCGGCGCGTTCAAGGTGGAAGGGCCGGCGGGTCCGATCGACGTCCACGTCTCCGCTGGCACACCGAGCGGCACCGTGCTGACGTTTCGCGGCAAGGGCATGCCGAGCGTGAGCGGCCGCGGGCGTGGCGCGTTTCACGTGCGCGTCGTCGTCGACGTGCCGAAACGGCTGACCAAAGAGCAGAAAAAGCTCGTCGAACAGCTTGGCGAGACGATGGACACCGACGCGCTCGAACCGGTCGCGGCGACCGGCGGCGCCGACAAGCCGTTCTTCGAGAAGGTCAAGGACCTGTTCGGTTAGCCGCCCACCACCGCGCGTTACCCGTCGTCTCTTCTCGTCATGCGATCGTTTCCGGCGGTCGAGATCACCTGGCCCGCGCCGCCCGGCGACGATGTCGTCGAGCGCGTGCTGGCGGAGATCGACGAATGCGGGCCGACGGCGGTCGAGGAACGCGAGGCCGGTGTCCGCATCTTCTTCGCCAGCGTCGCGGCGCGCGAGCACGCCTCGGCGATCGCCCGCGCGTTCGACTCGTCAGCCACGGTCTCGACAATCGAAGTTCCCGACGAGTCCTGGGCCGAGCGAAGCCAGGCGCAGCTCGAGCCCGTCCGTGTCGGCAGAATCGTCGTCTCACCGCCCTGGAAGCTGGATGCCGCGCACGCGATGGCTGACACCGGCCGCGATGCCGGACTGAAGCCGCTCGTCATCAGCATCCAGCCCTCGATGGGCTTCGGCACCGGCCACCACGCGTCGACGCGACTGTGTCTGCGGCTGTTGCAGGGCATGTCCGTCAAGGGCGAGTCGGTGCTCGACGTCGGGACGGGATCGGCCGTCCTCGCCATTGCGGCTGCTCGACTCGGCGCACGGCGAGTGGTCGCGATCGACTACGACAAGGACGCGCTGACGGCGGCACTGGAGAACGTGGAGCGCAACGGCGCACGCGACACGATCGATCTCCGCGTCTTCGATCTCGCGCGCGATGCGGCCGGATCGATCGGCGTCTTCGACGTCCTCTCCGCCAACCTCACGGGCGGCATCCTCGAGCGCTACGCCACGACGCTCGCGTCATGGACCCGAGCTGGTGGCACGCTCATCGCGAGCGGCTATCAATCGGACGAAGCCGAGATGGTCACTTCCGCCCTACGCAATGCGGGCTTCACGTCGATCGAGCAGATCACCGAAGACGAATGGATTGGGGGGAAATACCTTCTTCGCGATCTTCGCGCCTTCGCGTGAGGCTTCAGCGCCGCTCCTCTGTCGCGGGCTTCGCGGACTTTTCTTTTATCCAACCCCATCGCGTCCACAGCGTCGTCAGCGCCACGACCGGCGCCAGCTCGGCGCGGAGAGTCCGCGGGCCGAGGCTGAGTAGATGTGCGCCGGCCGCCGCGAAGGCTGAACGTTCCTCCGGCGCCCACCCGCCTTCCGGGCCGACGAACAGCGTCACGTGCATGTCCGGTCGTTCGCCGAGATCGTGACCGGCGGCGAGGCGAGGTTCGACGCAGACGATCCGTGTTGTCTCCGCGCCCCCGTTCGCGATGACGTCGGCGAACGGCTCAACCGGCCGAATCTCTGGAACGAACGCTCGGCGGCATTGCTTCGCCGATTCGAGCGCGACGCGGCGCCAGCGTTCGAGCGCACGGTCATTGTCGGCGCGCCGGGGCACGTCGACATGGCGCGAGACGACGGGCGCGATCACCTGCGCGCCGAGCGCCGTCGCGTCGCGGACCACGGCATCCATCTGCGTCCCTTTCAGCAGTCCAATCGCGAGTACGACCTCGACCGGCGGCTCGGCCACGGCCACGCGTGGTCCGATGATGTCCAACTCGACGCGCGTGTCGTGACGCGCGCCGACGCGCGCATCCCACTCGTGCCCGCGCCCGTCGAACACGACGACCCGATCGCCCGCGTGCAGGCGGAGGACGCGCGTCAGATGGTGGCTTTCCTCGGGTGACAACGCGAGACGGACGGCGTCGGTCGGGATCGAGGCGTGAAAGCGGTGCATGAACGGCTCATTGTGGACCGAATCGCGCGCACGGCAGCCCGTCCAGCGCGGCAACGGACGGCCCGCGCGAT
>CALFMR010000087.1 GCA_937880585.1 uncultured Acidobacteriota bacterium | reverse complement strand
TTCCCTCGTGGTGGGCCCGTCGGCTGCCGCTGCCGCGGCACCGCAGGCGTCGGCCGCTACGCAGGCGCCGTCTCCGGCCACGCCGCCGGCCGCGACGACGCCGGCGCCCGCCGCGCCCGCGGCCGTGCCGTTTCCCGCCGATGCGCGCATCGGCTACGTGAACATGCAGTACATCGTGTCCGAGTCGAAGCTCGGCAAGGCGGGGACCGACAAGCTGCGGCAGTTGAGCGACAGCAAGAACACCGAGCTCGCGACCAAAAACCGGGCGATTCAGCAGGCGCAGCAGGAGATTCAGACGAACCAGAGCGTCTGGGCGCCGAACGTCCTCGCGCAGAAGAACGCGGATCTCGCCAAGATGCAGAACGAGCTGCAGTTCCTCACCCAGCAGCGCGACACGGACATGCAGACGCTCAATCAGCAGCTGCTCGATGAGTTCGGCCAGAAGGTGCTGCCGATTGTCGAGGACGTCCGCGCCGAGAGGAAGCTCTGGATGGTGTTCGTCACCGGCGATGCCATTGCGGCCGCTCAGCCCGGCCTCGATCTGTCTGACGAAGTCATCAAGCGTCTCGATGCCGTCGCGCCGACGGCGACGGCCGGTGCGTCGGCGACGCCCGCGCCCGCTCCGGCGGGCAAGTAGTTGCGGTCTGGCGCGCGGGCCGGCGTTCGGGTGGACGAGGGGCGCGGCACACCGGCGGCGCTCGTTGCCCCTCGCGTCGCTCGGCCGGTCTCTTCGGTGATGCACATCCCGTCCGTTCTCGACCGGCTGTCCTACCGGTATCCGTCCGTGCTGGTCGACGCCGTGACGCGGCACGAGCCGGGCCGGCGCATCGTCGCCGTCAAGAACGTCACCGTCAGCGAGGAATTCTTCCAGGGGCACTTTCCTGGCACGCCGCTCATGCCCGGCGTGCTCATGATCGAGTCGCTGGTGCAGGTGGCGACGCTGCTGCTGTCGGGCCTCTCGGCCGCCGGCGACCGCGCATGGCTGCGCGGCGTCGACAAGGCCAAGTTCCGCCGGCAGGTCGTGCCCGGCGATCGGCTGCAGCTCGAGGTCGTCATGGGCCGGCGGCGACGGCGCATCGCGCGCGCGACGGCCGTCGCGTCGGTCGACGGGCAGATCGTCGCCGAAGCGGAGCTCGTCATCGCCATCGAGCCGCGACGCGGCGACGCCGTGTCGATTGCCCTGCCGGCCGCGCGTACGAGCGGCGTCTCGATTCATCCCACCGCGATCGTGCATCCCGACGCCGAGGTGGGCGAGGGCACGGTCATCGGGCCGTACGCCACGGTCGGGCCGGACGTGGTGCTGGGCCAGCGGTGCCGAATCGGCGCGTCGGCTGTCATCGACGGGCACACGACGATCGGCGACGACACGGAGATCTATCCGTTCGCGTCAGTCGGCATGGCGCCGCAGGATCTGAAGTTCCGCGGCGAGCCGACCGAGCTCGTCATCGGGCGGCAGAACGTGTTTCGCGAGTTCGTGACGATCCACCGCGGCACGGCCGGCGGCGGCGGCGTGACGAGCATCGGCGATCACAATCTGTTCATGGCCTACGCGCACGTCGCGCACGACTGTCACGTCGGCAACGCGACGATCTTCGGCAATGCCGCCACGCTCGGCGGTCACGTGCGCGTGGAGGACTTCGCGACGATCAGCGCCTACTCGGGCGTGCACCAGTTCTGCCGCGTCGGCCGGCACGCGTTCATCGGCGGCTACACGGTCGTGACGCGCGACGCGCTGCCGTACGCGCGGACGGTCGGCAACCGCGCGCGCATCTACGGCGTCAACACGATCGGTCTCGCGCGACGCGGGTTCAGCCCCGAGCTCATCGACAAGCTGCGTCGCGCCTACCGGCACCTGGTCCAGCACAACACGAGCCGCGCGCTCGAGCTGATCGAGCACGACCCGACGCTGGCGGCGCCCGAGGTCACCTATCTCGTCAACTTCATCACCTCGGCGCACCGCGGCGTCATTCTCCGCCGCCCGTCCAAGCGAGTCGAGGACCTTCTGGAGATCGAATAGGCGCCGTGCGCATCGGGCTCATCGCCGGCAACGGCACGTTTCCCTTCCTCGTGCTGCGCGCCGCCCGCCGGCTGGGCCATGACGTCACCATCGTCGCCATCAAGGGCGAGACCTTCGCGGAGCTCGAGGCGCTCGCGTCCGAGCTCGGCGGCTCGACGCTGCAGTGGATTGCGCTCGGTCAGCTCGGCCGCTGCATCTCCGCGTTCCGCGACGCGGGCGTCACGCGCGCCGTCATGGCGGGCCAGGTCAAGCACGTCAAGCTGTTCACCGACGTGATGCCGGACCTGACGATGCTGTCGGTGCTGACGAACCTCGCGCGCAAGAACACGGACTCGCTCATCTCGGCGATTGCCGGCGTGCTCGAATCGCACGGCATCACGCTCATGGATTCCACGGCGTTGCTCGCCGATCTACTCGCGCGCGAGGGCGTGTTGACCAAGCGCGCGCCGACCGACGCCATGCTCGGCGATTTCACGTTCGGTTATGGCGTCGCCGACGAGGTCGCGCGCCTCGACATCGGACAGACGATCGTCGTCAAAGACCGCGCCGTCGTCGCCGTCGAGGCGATGGAGGGCACCGACGACACGATCGCGCGCGCCGGTCGACTCGCCGGGCCGGGCACGCGCGTCGTCAAGGTCGCGAAGCCCGCGCAGGACATGCGATTCGACGTGCCGGTCATCGGCGTCGCGACGATTGCGGCGATGCGCGCGGCCGGCGCCGACGCGATTTCGGTCGATGCGGGCCGGACGCTCGTGGTCGACGGCGATGACTGCCTGCGCGCCGCCGACGAAGCGGGCATCGTCGTCGTGGGACGGGTGCGGGCGTGACCGGAGCGTCGAAAATCCGCGTCGCGACGATCGGCGTCGGTCATCTCGGCCGCCATCACGCGCGGCTGTTGCCGGCGGTGCCAGGGGCCGAGCTCGTGGCGGCGGTCGATCTGCTCCGCGATCGCGCCGAGGCGGCGGTCGCGGGCACGGGCGCGGCGGCGATTGAGGATTACCGCGAGCTGTTCGGACGTGTCGACGCGGTGACCATCGCCGTGCCGACCGTGCACCACCTGGAGATCGCGCGTGAGTTCCTCGCGCGCGGCGTCCACGTCCTCGTCGAGAAACCGATGACGCCGACGCTCGCCGAGGCCGACGAGCTCATCGCGGCCGCGCGTGCGTCGGGGGCCATCCTCGCGGTTGGCCACACCGAGCGATTCAATCCGGCGGTCGACACGGCGCTGCCGCTCCTGCGCCAGCCGCGCTTCGTCGAGGTGCACCGGCTGAGCGGTTTTCCCGAGCGCAGTCTCGACATCGACGTCGTGTTCGACGTGATGATCCACGACCTCGACATCCTCGCGGCCATCGACTCGAGCGACGTGCTGGCGGTCGAAGCGGTCGGCGTGCCGGTGCTCACCTCGCGCGTCGACATCGCGAACGCGCGTCTGCGATTCGCATCGGGGTGTATCGCCAACATCACGGCGAGCCGGATCAGCCGCGACAAAGTGCGGAAGGTCCGCTGCTTCCAGCCGGACATGTACGTCTCGATCGACTACGCGGCCCAGGAGCTCGAGGTCTGGCGCCTGCGGCGCGAGGCGGAAGGCCGTCCGGCGATCGAGGGGGGACGCGTCGAAGTGGCGCGCGACGAACCGCTGCGCCTGGAGTTGGCCGACTTCATCGGCGCCGTCGCCGGCGGCTGGGCGCCGCGGGTCACGACCCAGAGGCGCGGCGGGTCGCGCCAGGCCAGGGCGACGGCGGCCTGCGCGATCGCCAGGACGTCGTCGTACCCGCGGGCGAGCGCGGCCTCGACCGGATCGGCGGCCGGCGCGTGCGGCGTGTGCGGCGTGTGCGGCACGTCGGCGAGGCTCCCGAGGTGGACGATGCCGGTGAGGGCGGCGCTGCCGTCCCAGTCGGAGTCGTGCGGCAGCACGAAGAT
>CALFMR010000086.1 GCA_937880585.1 uncultured Acidobacteriota bacterium | reverse complement strand
CGAGGCCGACCACCATCATCGCCCCCCACCCGACCGCCGCGAGATGCGCGTGCGCAGAGGTCGCGGCCAGCGGCGAGAACCACGCCGCGTCGCGCGTGCGGGCGACGCCGATCGTCGCGCCAAGCAGGCCGGCGCCGAGAATGTTCGCGAACGCCAGCGCGACGTGCAGCTTGATTGGAAACGGCACGGCAGCGCCGCGCAGACCGCGCCACGCGCGCACGGCGACCCAGGCGATCGCGCCGATGACGGGTCCGGCGGCCCAGATCATGCCGACGTACTCCCCAATCCAGAAGTGTCCGACCATGCCCACCGTGCCGAGCACGAACGCGACGAATGCCGTCCAGTCGACCACGCCCACGGGCATCGGCAGCCGCAGCGCGAGCGGCGCGACGACGTAGAAGGCACCGAGGATCGAGCCGGTCAGCCAGCCGAGCGTGACGAGGTGGACGACGGCCACCATGCGCGGATGGTAGAAGAACGCGCCGGGCAGCGACGGGTGCGTAGCGAGGACGACGAACGCGGTCACGAGCGCCAGATGCGCACACGCAAAATATGCGAGCGGCAGCGATGACGACGGAGTGAGATCGCGGCGTGTGGCGGAAGTCGAAGACACGGTCGCGGCCTATGCTATTGTGCGCGAACGCACGTCACAGTCATCGTAGTCGAGGCGATATCGTCGTCTGTTGCGCCCGAGCAAGACGACACGCCGTCCAATTCTTTTCGAGGGACGCTATGAACGCTGCGCTCATCTGGTTCATCGTCGTGGCGATCCCTGTAGCCGTTTGGCTGGTGATGCGACGCAATCGCGATCGCCACTGAGGCGCGGACGGCCGTTTCGACCGAACATGGTGGTCCACTCACCGACACGGAACGAAAGTTGGTCGACTTGGTCCTCCGCCCGCGCCCGAATTCCAAATGATGGCGCCGTACCACCTCGTCGCCGTCGTCACGTCAAGGTCACGACCGTCTCGATGTGCTCGGTGTGGGGAAACATGTCGACCGCCTGCAGCGCGTCGATGGCATAGCCAGCGGAGCGGAGACGTGTGAGGTCGGAGGCCAGCGCCTCCGGGTTGCACGACACGTAGACGACGCGCGCCGGCCGCACGTCCTCGGCGATGGCGTCCAACACGGCCGGTACACAGCCCTGCCGCGGGGGATCGAGCACGACGACATCGAAACGCTCGCGCGCGAGTCGGCGCATGGCATCTTCGACTCGCCCCCGAATGAGCCGCACGCGCGACGCCGGGATGTGATTCAGCCGCAGGTTCCGCGCGGCATCGTCGACCGATTGCGCGTTCTCCTCCACCGCCGTCACCTGCGCGCCAGCCGCGGCCAGCGGCACCGTGAACAGACCCGCGCCGCTGTACAGATCGAGCACACGTCGCGCGCTGCCGACGCCGGCCGTCACGAGCCGCAGCACGTTCCTCGCGGCACCGACGTTGGTCTGGAAGAACGCGTCTGGCGAAACGAGGAACGACGATCCCAGCGCGTTCTCGCGCACCGCCGCGCGGCCGGCAATGCGGATCGTCTCGCGCCCGGTCATGAGTGGACCGGATCGCGTGTTCACGTTGACGAAGAAGCCGTCGGGCGGCTCAGGCCCCGCGAGGAAGGCTCGTACGGGCGCTCGGAGCGACCGATGATTCTCGGCGACGACCAACATCACGGCGGCCTCGTGGCCGGACTCGGTCGTCCGCACGAGCACGTGCCGCAGAAGAGCCGGATCGACGCGCGCGTGTGCCAGCGCGTCGCGCAGCGCGAAGGCGAGCCGATTGCCGCGATCGCTGTGAACCGGACATTCCCCGATGGGCACGATCGTGCGACTGCCCGCCGCATAGTGCCCCATGACGAGCCCACCGCGACGATCGGCGCCGAACACGAACGCGACTTTGTGCCGGAAGCGATCCTCGCGCGGCGACGGGATGAACGGCGGCACGGCCACCCCGAGCACGGCCGCGAGGCGGCGCCGCTTGCGCTCGAGTTGTTCGGGATACGGCATCCCCGGCAGGCTGCACCCACCGCACGTGCCGAAATGACGGCAGATCACGCGTCGGTCAGCCGCCCGCCATCGCGCCGACGATGAGGAACGGTTCGCGGCCGTCGGCAACGGCGTCCGGCAGCGGGGCGTCGAGCGGCTCGTGCGACAGGTCGCGTTCGCACGCGTAGAAACGGACGAGCGGCCGTCGCGCCTGCGTCGCGTGGTCGCGGATCGTGCCGGCGAGCATCGGATAGCGCGACTCGATCGCATCGATCACGGCACGCGGCGTCACCGGGACGGCGACGTCGATCGCGATGTCGCCGCCCACGCGCGCGAGCGTCCGCAGATGCGCCGGCAGCACGACCGTGATCGTCATGACGCGAGCGTCTGCACCTCGACCGACAGGACCGGCGGCAGGTCGCGCACGATGGGCGCCCAGTGATCGCCGGCGTCGACCGAGCCGTACACCTGGCCGCCCGTGGTGCCGAAGTACACGCCGCACGAGTCGAGCGTGTCGACGGCCATTGCGTCGCGCAGCACGTTGACGTAGCAGTTCTCCTGCGGCAGCCCGACGGTCAACGGCTCCCAGTCGTGTCCACCCGAACGGCTGCGATACACGCGCAGCTTGCCGTCGGGCGGATAGTGCTCGGAGTCGCTCTTGATCGGCACGACGTAGATCGTCTCCGGCTCGTGCGCGTGCACGTCGATCGGGAAGCCGAAATCCGACGGCAAATCGCCGCTGATCTCTTCCCACGACTCGCCCGCGTTATCGCTGCGCATGACGTCCCAGTGCTTCTGCATGAAGAGCACCTCGGGCCGCGAACGGTGCATCGCGATCCGGTGCACGCAGTGGCCGGCTTCCGCGTCGGGATTCGGAATGCCGTTCGATTTCAGGCCGCGGTTCATCACCTGCCAACTCTCGCCGCCGTCGTCGGTGCGAAAAACGCCAGCCGCCGAAATCGCGCCGTAGATCCGTCCGTCGCGTGTGGGATCGAGCAGGATCGTGTGCAGCCCGAGCCCACCCGCGCCCGGTTGCCAGGACGGCCCGGTCCGATGCGTGCGCAGCGCGGGCCGTTCGTGCCAGGTCGCGCCGGCGTCGGTCGATCGGAACAGCGCGGCGTCTTCGACGCCCGCATAGACCGTGTCGCGGTCGACGAGCGAGGGCTCGAGGTGCCAGACGCGCTTGAACTCCCACGGGTGCGGCGTGCCGTCATACCAGGTGTGCGTGCCGGTCTCGCCGTCGTACACGAACTTGTTGCCGACCGGCGTCCACGTCTGTCCGCCGTCATCCGAGCGCTGGATGATCTGGCCGAACCAGCCGCTCGTCTGCGAAGCATAGATCCGGTCCGGATCGACTGGCGACGCTTTGAGGTGAAAGATTTCCCAGCCGCCGAAATATGGCCCGCTGACGGTCCAGTTCCGCCGCGCGCCGTCAGCCGTCAACGTGAACGCGCCCTTGCGCGTGCCGACGAGTACTCGTACCCGACTCATGCCGTCCTCCGCTGTATGCCGGGCCCTACTCTATCGTCGAATGGAACGGATTCGCGCAACGCCATACGATGGCGATCTCTTACATCACCGCGCCAACCTGCCAGGGCACGAACTCGTTGTCGCCGTAACCGAGGTCCTCGGACTTGGTCCGCTCGCCCGAGGCCACGCGCAAGATCGTGTGGAAGATCTCTTCGCCCTTCGCCTCGATGCTGACGCCCTCGAGGATGTCGCCACAGTTGAGATCCATGTCGTCGATCATCCGCTGGTAGGTCACCGAGTTGGTGGCGAGCTTGATCGACGGCGTCGGCTTGTTGCCATAGGCCGATCCACGGCCGGTCGTGAAGCACAGGATGTTGGCGCCACCGGCGACCTGTCCCGTCGCCGACACCGGATCGTAGCCGGGCGTGTCCATGAAGACGAAGCCCTTGGCCGTGACCGGCTCGGCGTAGTGATACACCGCGCGCAAGGTCGTCGTGCCGCCCTTGGCCGCAGCACCGAGCGACTTCTCGAGAATCGTCGTCAGCCCGCCGAGCTTGTTGCCGGGCGACGGGTTGTTGTTCATTTAC
>CALFMR010000085.1 GCA_937880585.1 uncultured Acidobacteriota bacterium | reverse complement strand
GATCACGAGGCCGCCTATCACCGGCTCGCCGGCACGCCGCGGCACGTCGGCTTCGATCGACACCCGATCCGCGTCAGACGTCGTGTGGCTGACGCCCCGCGCGTGCCGGTAGAGATCGGCGAGCAGACGACGATCGCGATCCAGGCGGTTGTCGAGCTCGAGATGGACGCGCTCGGCGTCCATGGCCAGACCCGCCGCGACGGCATCGACGAGCGCGCCTCGGCCGGCACCCGAAGCCGCCGAGAGCAGTAACGCGTCAGGTCGCGCCGCGCGCAACGCCTGCTCGGCGTCGTCGTCGAGCAGATCGATCTTGTTGAAGACATCAATCGTGGGCAGCGCCGACGCGCCCACTTCGGCGAGCACACTCCTGACCGCGTCGATGCGCCGTTCGCGATCGGGCGCGGACGCGTCGATCACGTGAACCAGCAAGTCCGCGCTCGCGACTTCCTCGAGCGTCGCGTGAAACGCGGCGACGAGCTGATGCGGCAGCCGGTCGATGAAGCCGACCGTGTCGGCGACAATGACCTGACGCGCGTCTGGCAGCCGCAGCCGTCGAAGAAGCGGATCGAGCGTGACGAAGAGCGCGTCCGATGCGGTTGCCGTCGCACCGGTGATCGCGTTGAAGATGGTCGTCTTTCCCGCATTCGTGTACCCGACGAGCGCCACGGTCGGCACGGCCGACGCGCGTCGCCGGCCGCGCAGATACCCGCGCCGCCGGCGGACATCTTCGATCGCGCGCGACAACACGGCAACGCGATGACGCACGCGCCGGCGGTCCGTTTCGAGTTTCGTTTCGCCAGGGCCCCGCGTGCCGATACCACCGCCGAGTCGCGAGAGCGAGGCGCCCTTCCCCGCCAGCCGCGGCAGCAGATATTGAAGCTGCGCGAGCTCGACCTGGAGCTGCCCTTCACGCGTGCGCGCGCGACGAGCGAAGATGTCGAGGATGAGTTCGGTGCGGTCGATGACGCGACGGCTGGTCGCGGCTTCGAGATTGCGAGCCTGCGCCGGCGTGAGCTCGTTGTCGACGACGATGAGCGTCGCGTCGGCCGCGGCGGCTGCGGCCGCGAGATCCGCGGCCTTGCCGCTGCCGATGAGCGTCGCGGCATCCGGCGTGACGCGTTCCTGTACGAGACGGAGGACGACGTCGGCCCCGGCCGCGCGCACGAGACCCGCGAGCTCGTCCAGTTGCGCGTCGGGATCGGCAAGATGGCGGCCGCCCATGACGAGCCCGACGAGCGCGGCGCGCTCACGCCGTGATTCGTCGCGTCCCGCCTGCGGTTTCGTCATTCCTGCAGCGATTCTAGCACGCGATTCCACGCGATCGCGCCCTCGCGGATGACGCGTGGAGGCCCGCGCCGCACGTCGACGATCGTCGACGGCGCGCCGCCAGGCGCGGCGCCCGCGTCGACGACGAACACGCGCGGATCGCGCGCGATCGGATCGAGCGCCGCCGCGCGATCAGCCGGCGGCTGGCCGCTTGGATTCGCGCTCGTCGCCGTGATCAGGCCGCCGTACGCGCTCGCGAGCGCGCGCGCCACGCGATGCGCTGGCACGCGCACGGCCACCGTCCCCGTGCCAGCATGGACTTCGGGCACGATGTCCGACGGCGCGTCCAGAATGATCGACAACGGTCCTGGCCAGAAGACCTGCGCGAGCCGCGCGCTCCGCACGTCCATTGGGCCGCACGCGCGGACGACGGTCGCGGTCGCATCGCCGATGAGCGGCAAGGCGGCCTGCGAGGCGCGCCCTTTCAGATCGAATAGCGCCCGCACCGCGTCGGCCGATCGCGGATCGACGGCGAGTCCGTACACGGTATCGGTCGGAAATGCGACGATGCCGCCGTGCCGCAGCCAGTCAGCGGCCGGGCCAAGATCGGCCGAGAGGACGACGCCGGCGTCGACCGTCAGCGACCGCATGCGGACGTCGTCGGTCATACCGCGGCAGGTTTCACGTCAATGGGCGAGACGACCGTCTCGGCCGGTTCCACGCGCTTCCTGGGCGTGACGGCCCAGGGCGCCACGGACGTCGCCACGCCTCCCCGTGACGTCACGATCGCGACAACTCGACCGCGTCGCCGACGCGGACGCCCAGTTGATCGGCGGCGCTCGCGGCCTGCGCCGAACACTCGAGGTGATCGGTGCTGCCGAAGAGCGCGGCGACTTCGCCGGGCGGGATGTCGCTGTAGGTGGAGACGATGCGCCCGATCGACCGCGTGCCCACGGTCAGCCGCAGCGTGCCCATGCCCTCGGTGAGCTTCTCGCACGATCGCCGATCGAGATTCGTGATGATGTTGCCGAAGCGATCGATACGCGTGACCACGCCGTGGAGCACGCCGATGTCGAACCGCGGCACGGGCAGGTCGAGCATCACGAAGTCGGAGAGCGGTCGTCCGAGCGCCGACAGGTGGACGCCCTTCGACAACCACGCGCCGGCGGGCGCGAAGCGGTCGCGGCCCTCGAACGTCCGGCTGACCGTCGGCCGCGCGTACCGGCGTTCGGTCAACTCGACGACTTTCTTCGGCGGCGTCTCACGGAACACGCCGGTCAGCACGCCGTTGTCCGGCGCGACGAACCGCCACTCGCCCACTTCGGCGGCCAGGCCGCGCCGCGCCGATCCCACGCCAGGATCGATGACGACGACGAAGATCGTGCCGGCCGGAAAGTAGCGGTACATCGCCGTGAGCTCATGCGCGGCGTAGGCCACGTCGTGCGCCGGCAGGTCGTGCGAGAGATCGATGAGCGTCGCGTCGGGGTTGATCGACAGCACGACGCCCTTGAGGACGCCGACGTAATGATCGCGGGTCCCGAAATCGGTCAGGAAGGCAACAAGCGGCTTGGCCATAGCGGATCGTGACGGGCGCGGCCGGCTCGGGCCGCGAGACGACGGCGCCAGCGTCGGGCCGTGGCCCGCGCGGCGTCAGGGCTTGCGAAAGAGTGTCTCGCGCGTGCCGCTCTTGAGCAGCACGGACTCGGCGACGACCAACCCGTCGAACATGCGGTTGATGTCGCGCGTCACGAAGACATTGCGCGGCGCGGGCGTCGCCGGCGTCGTGCGGAGCCGCAGCGTGTCGGCGGCCTCAACCGTGTACCGAGTATAGTGGCGAAGCTCGGCGGCCGTCGCGCCGAAGAACGCGTAGAGCGCGCCGCCCGGCCGGAGCAGCGCGACGAGACGAGTAGCGAGCGCCTGCGCCGTCCGCCGCTCGAGGAAATCGAACACGTCCCAGCACATGATGCCGTCGATCGACGCCGGCTCGCGCGCGAGCCGCCGCTCGATCGCGTCGGGCAGCGCGTCGTCGGCGCCGCGCCGCTTGTGATCTTCAATTTCGGCGTGCAGATCCTCGATGACGATCTTGCAGGCGAGCTGTTCGCCGAAGAACGTGATGTTCTGCCCGACGACCGGTCCCAGATCGAGCAGGACCGGCGCCGGCACGGCAGCCAGCGCCGCCAGGAACCGCGGCAGGACTTTGGATGTCGACGACGGGATCGATACCGGCGGAGGCGCCATTGGCACCGCCGCCGGCCCTTGATCCGATCGTCCGCTCCACTTGAACAAACTCGGCACGGTGCGTCTCCCGGCGGCACGAGGGCCGCCGTACGCTTAACGCGCGGCCGAGACGGCCGCCCCGTTGGCCGCCGCTGCCGGCTTGGCCGGCACGTTCGCCTCGTGCGGTTTCTGGTGCGAGGTGTCGGCCGGTTTGACCGCCGCCGCCGCGCCTTGCCGCTGCATGTCGATGCTGCCGCGGAAATGCGCGCCGTCGGCAATCGCCACGCGCGGCGCCGACAGATCGCCATCGACCGATCCGTTGTCGCGGATGTCGACGCGTTCGGTCGCCGTGATGTTGCCCTGCACCTCGCCCTGCACGACGACGGCCTTGGCGAACACCTGCGCCTTGATCTTGCCGTTGGGACCGATGGTCAGCACGTTCTGGCGAAGCTCGATCTTGCCTTCGACCTGGCCTTCGATCGTCAGATCCTCGATGCCGCTCAGATCGCATTTGATAACGCCGCTCTTACCGATATTCACCATATCCCT
>CALFMR010000084.1 GCA_937880585.1 uncultured Acidobacteriota bacterium | reverse complement strand
CGTTCCGGAACGGCCGCTGAGCGCGCGCCGGTCATCGGACCGGCGTTCGGGCCGTTGACCGTCCCGCGGTCGAACGCTAGGATGAGCGCACGACACGTTTGGCGGTGGAGTCCGCCAGCCTGCCTCGGCGTGCGAGGCCAATGACTCCTGTTCCAGGGCATCCTGGCAGGAGTCTCGTCGCATCGTGCTCCTGTCACGAAGAAGTGCGGAGTATCGAGCGATGTTCACCGAGTCCCCCGTCGTCGTCCCGCAGCCGTTCGCGTACCGTTCACTGACGCGACCACCGGGGTATGTCGTCGAGACCCAGTCGGACGGATCCTTCACCGTTGGTGACGGCGAGCCCTCGTTCGTCGTTCGCGTCCCCACCAAGGCGTATTGGCAACAGCTCGTGCGGTTCGATGCCTATCGCGCAGGCGTCGAGTTCATCCGCGGATCGTTCGACGTCGAGGGCGACCTGCCCGCGGCCATCGAGACGTGGGTCGGCCTCGGCCGCGCGGCGACTCTGCCCTATCTTCTGCGCTCGCTGCTGCCGCGGCTCCGCGTGGAACGCTGGATCCAGTCACGCCGCACGGCACGGCGGAACATCGAGTTCCACTACGATCGATCGAACGACTTCTATCGCCTGTTCCTCGACGCGCGCCTCGTGTACTCGTGCGCGTACTTCGACACGCCGGACGCGACGACCGATGACGCGCAGGCGGCGAAGCTGGACCACATCTGCCGCAAGCTCGATCTCCGGCCGGGGGATGCATTTCTCGACATCGGCTGCGGGTGGGGCGCGCTGGTTGCCCGGGCGGCCGAGCGCTACGGCGTCGAGGCCACGGGCTGCACGCTGAGCATGGCCCAGTACAAAGGGGCCACCGAGTTGCTGGCCGATCGGCGCCTCGACTCGCGCGCGCACATCGAGCCCCGCGACTACCGTGATCTCACCGGCCGGTTCGACAAGATCGCGTCGGTCGGCATGATCGAGCACGTCGGTCGCGCGAGGCTCGGCGAATACTTCCGGACGGTCGCGGCGCGGCTCGACGACAGCGGGCTCTTTCTGAATCACGGCATCGTGCGGCCGGCGGGTGTTCGCGAGGACGCCGCGACCTACTTCCTGCAGCGTCGCGTGTTCCCCGGCAGTGAACTGCCGCATCTCAGCCACATGCTCGACATGGCGGCCGCCGCCGGATTCGAAGTCCTCGACGTCGAAAACCTCCGGCCGCACTACGCCCTCACGTGTCGCGCGTGGGTCGCACGGCTGCAGGCGAACCGGGCGGCGTGTCTCGCGACCGTCGACGAGGCCACCTACCGGACCTGGCTCCTCTATCTCGCCGGGTCCGCCATCAACTTCACACGCGGGTTGAGCGACGTCTATCAGGTGCTGCTCGCGAAGCGATCGCCGGCCCAGGTGCGTTACCTGACGCGGCGCTACCAGTACCGCGAATGACGACGCGCGTCACGACGCGCCGAAGGCACCCCATTCATTCGAAGCGCGCAGTTCGACGTTCGCAGTCTTGAAACGAGCGCTCAAAGGCTCGCGAACACGCCGAAGAGCACGAGCAACAGCAGCAGTGCGTATGCCATGTACGCATTGAGGCGGCCGTGGTGAATCCGCGCGAGTTGGCCGGCGATGCCGAACATCACCGCGCGCACGGGCCGCAACACGAGCCGGTCGAGGACGTGGACGGTCTCGCCCGGGCGGCGAATCGCCGTCCGGAAATGTCGCGCGACCGTCTCGCGCGTGTCCTCAACGCTCGTCGGCCGATAGACGGCCTGGAAAATCACCCTGACGGGATTCGAGAATCCCGTGGCCGTGTACGTCATCTCCGGCAGGAGTCGCCGAATGCCACCGTCCCAGCACACTCGTCGCACCGTGGCGCGATGGCGCGCGACGCCATACCGGACGATCACGAACAGGACGAACAACAGCAGCGCGAGCATGACCGCGAGATCGGTCGGCGAGGCCGCGAAGACGACCGGATTCTCCGTGCCGCCGCGGTGCAGGATCACGAGTCCCGGCCCAGGCGCCACGCCCTGTCCGACGTTCGCGCCGAGATCGTGGAATTCGGCGGCGAACGCGGCCGGCAATGCGTCGTGCCCCGGCTGCCCCACGAAGAACGGCGGCACGAGCGCCTCGGCGGCGCTCGCGTGGACGATGGGCTGGACCGCGCGATCGATCGCACCGATGACATAGGTCGGCAGCACGCCGCAGAGCAGGCAGAGCGCGGCCAGCATCGCCATCGGCGCGAGCGCGCTCGCGCGCGGTTCGGACGCGGCTTCGGCCTCGGACGATCGCGTCATCCCGAGAAAGCCCATCGCGAACACCTTGGCGAAGCAGGTGACGGCCAACGCCGCCGTCAGCGCGAGTCCCGCGCCGCACAAGGCGAAGATGATTTTGACGCCCGTCGACGACAACTCCGCCGCGCGCAGCATCGTCTGCAACGTGAGCCACTCGCTCACGAAGCCGTTGAACGGCGGCAGCCCGGCAATCGAGAGCACGCCGGCGAGCATCGCCGCGGCGGTCCACGGCATCCGGCGGATGAGACCACCGAGCCAGTCGAGATCGCGCGTGCCCGCGCGATCGGCGATGACGCCCGCGCCGACGAAGAGCAGCGTCTTGTAGAACGAGTGATTCACGAGGTGATAGAGCGCGACGAGGAACGCGACGGCCGCCAGCATCGGCCGCGCCGACGCCGTGAACACGAAGCCCGCGCCCATGGCCGCCGTGATGATGCCGGCATTCTCGATCGAGCTGTGCGCGAGGACGACTTTCACGTCGTTCTCGGGCGTGGCGTAGAGAATCCCGACGAGCGCCGACAGCGTTCCGATGACGAGCGCGAGAAGGCCGAGCGCGATCGACGACACGGGCAACAAATCCGCGTTGACCCGGAAGATGCCGTAGAGCCCGAGACTCAACGTGATGCCCGCGAGCACAGGGACGAACGCCGACGGCGCCGCCGCATACGCCCGCGGCAGCCAGACGTTCACCGGCACGAGTCCGGCCTTCACGCCGAAGCCGAAGAACGTGAGGAAAAAGATCGTCGCGCGCACGCCGGCGCCGAGATTGGACGTGCCCCGCATCGCGTCGAACGCGAGTGAGCCGGTCCCGGCAGAGAGCAGCACGAATCCGGCGAGCACTGCGAGAAATCCCGCCTCGCTCATGGCGAGCATCAGGTACGCCGCGCGCCGATGCGCCTCGACCTCGTCCTCGAAGACGACCAGCAGGTACGAGAGCACCGACATCAGTTCCCACGTGACCAGGAACGAGAACGCGTCGGCGGCGATCAGAATCCAGACGATGGCGACCGTGAGCGCGAAGAACAGCACGGCGTACGTGCGGACGCTGTAGCGCGCGGCGAGTGGCGGCAGACTGCTCGCCGTGAAGATGGAGGCCGGCAGCAGGACCAGACCAGTCACGAGGACGAACACGCCGCTGAGCGCATCGTGTCCGACGAGCAGCGGGCCGACCGGCGCCAACGTCCAGAGTCGTGTCGCCGCCGGCGCGCCCACCAGTATCGTCGCGCCCATCACGACGAGTACGACGGCCGCGATCGCGCCCGCCCACGCGACGACTCGGGCCGCGTGTCGCGACGGCAGGACCAGCGCGAGCACGACACCCGCGCCGCACACGGCGACGAACGCCGTCAGGAGCGCGCCGAAGGCACTCACCGCGTTGCCTCTCGAGAAGCGGCCGGCGCGGCACGTCCCACGGCGACGAGCAGTCCGTGCAGGATGGCCAACGGCGGTGGCGGTTGTCCCGGGACTTCGACGTCGACCGGCAGCACGTCGGCGACGCCACGCGCGCTGACGAAGCTCGGGCCGAACACGCCGCCCGAAAGCGCGCACGTGCCCACGGCCACGACGCGCTTCGGCGTGGGCATCGCGTCATACGTCTTCTGCAGCGCCACGCGCATGTGGTCCGTGACCGGCCCGACGACGAGCAGGATGTCGGCGTGTCGCGGCGTGGGTGTCACGAAGAACCCGAGGCGGTGCATGTTGTAGTACGGGTTGTTCAACTGCCGCACCTCGTGCAGACACGCCCCGCAGTCGCCGGCGTCGACGACGATGAGATGGATCGAACGGCGAAACGACGATCCAGGCTCACCATCGCCGACCGCTGTCGCCCATTCGTAGCCGCTCCGCCACCCCGCAGGCTCCTCGGTCTGCCGCACGCATCGATACGCGTGAACGCACCGGCGTTCGTCGACGTGCAGATGGCCGTCCTGCGCAGCAAGCGCGCCACTCGGACAGCGCGCCGCGATTGCGGCGGCCGTCTCCGCCGAATAGACGCCGTCGTCCGGCAGCCCTGGCGAGACGCCCGCGGCCGTTTCCGGCCGACGCGGATACGCGGTCGTTCGAAGGCCGGTGCGAAGTCCGCGGATGACCCATGAACTCATCGTGCTCCCTCGTTTGCCTTCGTCGTCACCGGTCGGTCTCCGCAACCGACAGATCGAGCGTCGACAGGATGATCGGAAAGTCCTGGAAGGCGAATCGCTCGACGGCGAGATGGAACCCGAGCCAGTTGACGAACGACGGCGACACGACGCGATAGCGGCTGACGCGGCCGTCCGCCTCCAGTCGAACCCAGTGGAACGTCGCACCCCTCGGCGCTTCGACGACGCCGACGGCCGCGCCCGCACGCGGCGACACGTGCACGGCGTGGGGACCGGACGGCAACGTGGCGAGCTGCGCCATGAGCGCGACCGACTGTCGCGCTTCGGCGAAGAGGACGCGCAGCCGCGCGTAGCCGTCCCCCTCGCGTTCGGTCGGCACGACGAACGTCATACGGTCGTAGCCGGCGTACGGCAGGACCTTCCGCAGATCGCGCGCGATACCGGACGCGCGCGCCATCGGGCCCACGAGACCTGCTTCGCGTGCGTCCGCTTCCGCGATGATGCCGACTTCTTCGAGCCGATCGAGGAAGCTGCTCGAGAACTGCAGCAGGCGCTCGACGTCGTTCAAGGCGCGGAGTACGACCTCACAGCGGGCCAGAGCGGCCCGGCACGCGTCGTCCGCGATGTCGATCGTGAGACCGCCGGGCACGACGAGACCGAACAGGTATCGATGTCCGGTCAGCGCGCCGCTCACACGCAGCAGATCCTCTTCGAGCATCGCCGTCTGGCTGGCCGCAACGACGAGGGCCGTCGACTCGCAGATGGCGTGGATGGCACCGACGTGGTGGCGGAAGCGCTCGAGCTCGGCGATGAACACGCGCAGCGCCTCCGCGCGCGCCGGAACGACCGCCCCGGCGATCTGCTCGATCGCGCGGCTGTACGCCCAGCCGTGCGCGAACGCCGTGGTCGCGGCAAAGCGTTCCGCGAGGAGCAGCACGCGATCGACCGGCTGCCCTTCGGCGATCTTCTCGATGCCGCGGTACTTGTAGAAGAGGCGCGGCAGTGCGCGGATGACGTCTTCACCCACGGTCTCGAGATCGAAGTGCGCCGATTCGGCCTGGCCGGCGAAGACGGGACCGATCGGCATGACGAACGCGCCCGGCGTCTCGACGACGCGATGCGGCCGCCAATCGGTGTTCGGACGGCGCTCGACGACAGACGCCCTGGCGTCGAACCGATGCCGCATCGGCGCGACGCCTTCCTGCCAGGCATCGTCGTGCAGCACGAAGTCGCCGAGGCGCGGGTGACCGTCGAAGATCACGCCGAAGAGATCCTCGGCCTCCCGCTCGTGCCAGTCGGCGGCGTGGACCGGTTGCACGATGGTCGGCACCCTCGGATCGTTCGCGGGCACGATGACGACGACGTGCGCCCACGGCTCGCCGCGCGAACCATGGAAGAGATATCGGAGCTCGAACGTGTCGCCGGCTTCCTCGACGACGAGCCCGGCGAAGCTGAACGCGCGGTCGACGAACAGATACCGGCACACGTCGACCAGGCGTGCAGGCGGACACGTCACCTCGACCAGCGGTCGCCGCGCATCGACGCGCTCGTGCACCTCACGAGGCCACCGGCTGGCGAGATCGCGCGCGAGGTCCGTGGGCGTCATGGCCGTGGGAGAGGCAGGAGCGCGGCGCCGGCCAGCGTCACGAGCCGCTGGAGCGCGGCCGGTTGATACACGCCGAGGACGAGCACCGGCGTCACGGCGACCGCCAGCGTGAGCCAGCACGACACCGGCAGTCGGTGATGCGCGGCGTCCGTCGGCGAGGCCGCTGGCGGTCCGAATACGATGCGATTCACGTGGAGCAGGATGCCGAAGAAGGCGACGGTCACGAAGATCACGAGCAGCGCCGTGAAGAGATAGTGATGCGACGTGAGCCCCGTGCGCACGATCGTGAACTCGCTGACGAAGAGCACGAACGGTGGCGCGCCGCCGATCGCGAGTGCGCCGACGAGCAGCGCGACGCCGGCCGCTGGCGATCGACGAAGCAAGCCGCGCGCCCGCGCGATGTCGCGCGTGCCGAGCACGAGCAAGGCCACACCAGCCGCGAAGAAGCAGAAGGACTTGGTGAGAGCGTGGCCGAGCATCTGCAGCACCGCGGCCTCGGCCGCCGCCGGCCCTCCATGCCCGACCATCGCCAGTATGATCCCCATGTGTTCGACCGTCGAGTAGGCGAACATCCGCTTGTAGTCGCGG
>CALFMR010000083.1 GCA_937880585.1 uncultured Acidobacteriota bacterium | reverse complement strand
AAGGGCCTCGACCTCAAGGCCGAGGTCGCCGGCGATCTCGCGGCCGCCTATCACAGCGCGCTCGTCGACGAGGTGCGCGCGGCCGGCTACGTGCGCTCGGCCGGACGGCTGACCATCCATCTCGCGCGCGAGTTCGGCTTCTGCTACGGCGTCGACCGCGCCATCGACTACGCCTACCAGACGCGCCGCCGGTTCCCGGACCGGCGCGTCTTCCTGACGGGCGAGATCATCCACAACCCGCACGTGAACGACCGGCTGCGCGCGCAGGGCGTCCGCTTCCTGAGCGATCCGGGCGAGGACGCCGCCGCGCTCGGCGCCGACGACGTTGTCATCCTGCCGGCGTTCGGTGTGTCGGTCGGCGATCTCGCCCGCCTCGAGCGGCAGGGCTGCACGCTCGTCGACACGACGTGCGGCTCGGTCCTCAACGTCTGGAAGAACGTGCGCCGCTACGCGCGCGAAGGCTTCACGTCCGTCATCCACGGCAAGGTTCAGCACGAGGAGACGCGCGCGACCGCATCGCAAGCCACCGGCGTTGCCGGCGCGCACTACCTCATCGTCCGCGACGAGGCGCAGACGACGATCGTCTGCGACTTCATCCGCGGCGCCCGGACGGCGGACGTCCTGCTCGCGGAGTTTGCCGGAGCCGTTTCGCCCGGGTTCGATCCGGATCGAGACCTGGCGCACGTCGGCTGCGCCAACCAGACGACGATGCTCATGAGCGAGTCGCTGAAGATCGCCGAGATGCTCCGCACGGCAATGGCCGACCGGTACGGCACCGAGGCGCTCGCCGACCGCTTCCGGGCGTTCGACACGATCTGCAGCGCGACCCAGGAGCGGCAGGACGCGGTCGTGGCTCTGCTCGACGAGCAGCCGATCGACCTCGCGATTGTCGCCGGCGGCTACAATAGCAGCAACACGTGCAACCTCGCCCGGATCTGCGCCGAGCGCGTGCCGACCTTTCACATCGCCGATCCGGCCTGCCTTGTCTCGGCGGCCGAGATCCGGCACCGGCCGATTGGCGTGCCGTCAACGGTGACGGTCGAAAACGTCTTCACACGGAACTGGTTGCCGCCCGGACCCGTCAGAGTAGGCTTGACGGCCGGGGCCTCGACGCCGAACAGCATCGTCGGCGAAATCATCGAGCGCCTCGAACGGTTGGCCGGCGAGCATCTTGCAGGGACGCCCGCCGCTCGGGCGTAAACGATTTGAATCGAGCCAGCGTAAGTCAGGGCGTGACGCGCAAACTGCTGCGATGGGGGCCGGCGTGCCTGACGGCGGCTCTGATGGTTGCCACGGCTCTCGTCGGGGTCACTTCTCTGCGCGCGGCCTCGTCGGGGCCAGCGACAACGGCGACGCCGCCGCCTCCTCCCTCGCCGGAGATGCAGGGTCGCGACGGTCGCCCTCCAGGGAACGCCCCCGGGCCGGTCGGCTGGAAGTGGTGGGACGACCCGGAGGTCAAGCAGGCCCTGGACCTCACCGACGCCAAGTCCAAGAAGATCGAGACGATGTATCAGGATCGGCTGCATGAAGCGCAACCGTGGGTCGACGAGTTCCTGCGGCAGAACGCCAAGCTCCAGCACATGACCGCCGACCGGGTCGCCGACGAGGAAACCTACCGCGTGCAAGTGTCGCGCGTCGAAAGCCTCCGGGCCCGTCTCATCGAGAGTCGGACGGTCATGATTTACCAGTTCTTCCGCGAGCTGACGCCCGATCAGTACAAGAAGCTGCAGGACATCACGGATCGCAAGTTCCATTCGGGCGACCGCGGTCGGGGCCCCGACCCGAGGCATTGAGATTCCGACGGCCGGCGGCTCGTCCGGCCACCTTTCTCACTCAGGAGTGACACGGCAATGAAGAACGTTCTGCGCAACGCGACACCATGGACGCTCGCGCTCGCCGTGGCGGCCATGGTCGCCACGGCTTCGGCCCAACAGACGACGCCGGCCACGCCCGCGGCGCCAAGCCCTGCCACTCCCGCGCCGACGACAGTGGCGCCATCGACACCGGCGCAGACGCCGGCCCCGGCTCCCTCCACGACGACGCCCGCCGCGCCGAGTGCTCAGGCACCCGCGGCCCCGCCGGCGAACGCGACCGTGGACCACTACGTCGTCGGCACGGCCGTGCCGGTGGCGCGCCCCGGCACGACGCTGCTGAACCTGACGCTCGATCAGGCCATGGACATGGCGCTCGAAAACAACCTGGATCTGAAGGCCGCGCGCATGAACCCGCCGGGCGTGGATTATCAGTTGGCCGCCGCGCGCGCGTCGTTCATCCCGCAGGTCACGGGCACGTATGGCTACAACGACTCGACGACCGCCAACACCAGCACCCTCGAAGGCCGCAACACGTTGACGCAGGTCCAGCAGACCTACAACGCGGGCCTGTCGCAGACCATGCCCTGGTACGGCGGACGCCTGCAGGTCGGCTTCAACAACACGCGACTGACGACGAACTCGACCACACAGCTCTTCGACCCGAACTACAACGCGCGCCTGAATTTCAGCTATACCCAGCCGCTCCTTCAGGGCTTCAAGATTGACAACACCCGCAACCAGCTCCGCACGTTGTCGGTGCAGCGCCAGATCGCGGACATCCAGCTGTTGACCACGATCGAGAACACGAAGGCCAGCGTCCGGACGGCGTACTGGAATCTCCGCGAGGCGATCGAGCAGATCGAGATCCAGCAGCGCGCCCTCGATCTCGCGCAGCGCCTCTTCGAAGACAACAAGACGAAAGTCGAGATCGGCACGCTGGCACCGATCGATACGGTCACGCCTGAAGCCCAGGTGGCCTCGGCCGAGCAGAGCCTTCTGAACGCGCAGATCATCTGGCGAACGGCCGAGATCAACCTCCAGCAGCTTTTGGCCACTGGCCCGGACGATCCCATCTATCAGCGCACGATCAACCCGACCGAGCGGCCGCAGTTGTCCGTTCAGACGGTGAACATTCCCGATGCCGTGAAGACCGCCCTCGCGCAGCGCACGGATCTCGTCCAGGCCAAGCGCAACATCGAGGTCAGCCAGTTGAATCTCGAAGTCACGCGGGACCTGACGAAACCGCAGCTGGATCTGCAGGCCGCCTACAACGTCCAGGGACAGGGCGGCCGCGAACTGGACCGCGATACGAATCTGCGCACTGACGGCGGCTATGGGGACGCGTTCAACCAGATCATCGGGTTCGACCTACCGACCTGGACGGCGACGTTCAACTTCACCTATCCCCTCTTCATGCGCGCTGCCAAGGCGAACTACGCGCGCGCCGAGCTCCAGCTCCAGCAGTCGCAGGCGCAGCTCAAGGCGTCGGAACTGGCCGTGTCATCGAGCGTGACGAGCGCGGGACTCGCCGTCGAGAACAGCTACAAGCAGTACCAGGCCGCCCAGAAGAACCGCGAGGCGCAGGAACGGAACGCCGAGGCTGAACAGACGCGGTTCGACGTCGGCATGTCGACCAACTACAACGTCGTCCAGGCGCAGAACGCGCTGACGCAGGCCCGGCTGACCGAGCTGCAGGCGCTCATTTCCTACCTCAACGCCGTGGCCGAGTTCGACCGCGTGCAGCGCGTGGGCGGCACGGGCGGCGGTGGCGGCGGCACCTTCGCCGGCGGCCAGTGAGAACGGCGATCGTCCTCGCTGGCGCGCTGGCGGTCGCCGCGACGGGCGCCTGGCTCTATCGATCGGGTGATGCCGCGCCAACGGCGGCCACCGGCGGTGGGCCGGGCGGCCGCGGCGCCGCGACGGCGATGGCCGTCGAGACCGGGCTCGTCTCGCGCGACGACGTGGCGGCGTCGATTGCCGTCGTCGGCAACCTGATCGGCGCGGCAACCGTGGACATCGTGCCGCGCGTGGCCGGCCGGCTCGAGGCGGTCACCGTGCGGCTTGGCGATCGCGTCACGACCGGCCAGCCGCTCGCGCAAGTCGACGACCGCGAGATTCGCGAGCAGGTCAACCAGTCCAAAGCCAACCTCGAAGTGAACCGCGCCACGGTCGTCGCGCGCGAGAACGATCTGAAGGTTGCCGAGAGCGTGCTGACGCGCGCGCGCGCCAGCTACGAGGGCGGCCTGCTGTCGAAGCAGGGCCTCGAAGACGCGGAGGCCCGGTACAACTCCGCGGTCTCCCAAGTGACGGTCGCGAAAGCTCAACTCCAGTCCACCCAAGCGCGTCTCGGCGAGCTGGAAATCAACCTCGCCAACACGACGGTGCGATCGCCGCTCGACGGCGTCGTCGGCCGGCGCAACCTCGATCCGGGCGCGTTCGCCGGGACGAACACGGCCGTGCTCTCCGTCGTGTCGATTGGCACGGTACGGCTCGTCGCGAACCTGATCGAGAAGGACTTCCGCCGCATCACACAGGGCGCCGACGCGGTCGTCGACGTCGACGCGTTCCCCGGCGAGCAGTTCCGCGGCCGCGTCGCCCGCGTCGCGCCGGTCTTCGACCCGGCCACGCGCACGGCGACGATGGAGATCGAGGTGCCGAACCCGGGCTATCGGCTGAAGCCCGGCATGTACGCGCGCGTACGTCTCACGGCCGAACAGCACGACAACGCGCTCACCGTGCCGCGCGACGCCGTCGTCGACGTCGATGGCAAACACGGCGTGTACGTGCTCGACGGCACGACCGCCCGCTTCCGCGAGCTGCGGACGGGCATTTCGGATGGCGAGCGCGTCGAGATCGTCGATCCGCTGGCGGAAGGCACGCGCGTCGTGACGATTGGCGCGCTGGCACTGCGCGATGGCGACCGGGTCGCGGTCGCGACGGAGGACGCCGGCCGCGCGGCCGGCGCCAACGGCCTGTGAGGATGCCGGCGCGCGCGGCGTCCGCCCCCCGTCTGCTCATCAACCGGAGCCGGCCATGAGCATTCCGCGCTTCGCCATCGAGCGGCCGGTCACGATGTTCATGGCGTCGGCCGTCATCGTGCTGCTTGGCGCGATTGCCATTTTCCGGCTGCCGGTCGACCTGATGCCGGACCTCACCTACCCGAGCATCACGGTGCGCGTCGGTTACGCCGGCGTCGGACCGCAGGAAATCGAAGAGATCATCATCCGCCCGCTCGAGCAGCAGCTCGCGGCCGTGCCTGGGCTCGAGCAGATGGACTCGACCGCCGCGGAGGGATCGGGCACCGTCCGCCTCAACTTCACCTGGGGCACCGATCTCGCGGAGGCAGCCGACGAAGTGCGTACGCGCGTCGATCGCGTGCGCGGCCGTCTGCCGGAAGAAGCCGATCCGCCGACCATCTTCAAGTACGACGCGTCGGCCTCGCCGATCATCCGCATTGGCGTCGAGGGCGACTACGACCGCGTCACGCTCCGCGAGCTCGCCGAGAACGACCTCGTCCCGCGCTTCGAACGCGCGCGCGGCGTCGCGGCCGTGACGGTCAACGGCGGTCTGCGCCGCGAGATCCACGTCGAGCTGTCGAAGGAGAAGATCACCGCGCTCGACCTGTCGGTCGATCGCGTCGTCCAGGCGATCGCCAACGAGAACCAGAACATCCCGCTCGGCGAGGTGGACGAGGGCGACACGACGTACCTCCTGCGGAGCCAGGGCCAGTTCCAGAACCTGGGCGAGATTCGCGACCTCGTCGTCCTCACCAAGAACGGCGTCCCGGTCTACCTGCGCGACATCGCCGACGTGCGCGACACGACGGAGGACTTCCGGTCCTTCCAGCGCATCAACGGCAAGCCCGGCGTGCAGATGCAGGTGACCAAGCAGTCGGGCGAGAACACGGTCGCGGTCGCCGCGGCCGTGCGCGCCGAGATCGAGCGGACGAACCGCGAGGTGCCGTCGGTCCATCTGACGCTTCTGGACGACCAGTCGACCTACATCGAGAGCTCGATTGCGGCCGTGCGAGAAGCCGTCTACATCGGGTCGTTCCTGGTCGTCGCGATCATCTTCCTGTTCCTGCGCAACATCCGGTCGACGTTCATCATCTGCACGTCGATCCCGATCTCGATCATCGGCACGTTCGCACTGCTCTACTTCGCGGGGTTCACGCTGAACACGATGACGTTCGGCGGGCTGGCACTCGGCGTGGGCATGATCGTCGACGCGTCGATCGTCGTGCTCGAGAACACGTTCCGCCACATGGAGCAGGGCAAGCCGCGGATGCAGGCGGCCATCGACGGCAGCGAAGAAGTCTGGTCCGCGATCCTCGCCTCGACGCTCACGCACGTGGCCGTGTTCGTACCGCTGCTCTTCCTGTCGGGGATCTCGAGCGTCATCTTCATCCAGCTCTCGGTCGTCGTCATGTTCTCGCTGGCGATGTCGCTGTTCGTCGCGGTGACGCTCGTGCCGGTGCTCTGCTCGCGGTTCCTGCGGCTGCCGCCGCCGGTGGCCGAGCGGGCGGGACTGAGCGGCCGGCTGTTCACGGCCAGCGAGCGCGCGCTCGATCGGCTCGACGACTTCTACCGGACGGTGCTCCACCATGCGCTGCACCGCCGGCCGACCGTGCTCGCCATCGCCGCCGGCCTCACGGTGCTCGCGGTCCTGCTGCTGCCCACGATTCCCACCGAGCTCGTGCCGGCGACCGACGAAGGCCAGGTGTCGGTGAACGCACGGCTGCCCTCGGGCACGCGCATCGAACGTAGCGAGGCCGTGGCCCTGCAGCTCGAAGATCTCGTCCGCGCGCACGTGCCCGAGATGACGAGCATCCTCAGCAGCGCGGGCGGCGGCGGCTTTGGCGCGGGCGCGTCGACCGTGCGGCTCACGGTGAAGCTCACGCCGCGCACCGAACGCGATCGATCGAGCGACGAGATCGCCACCGATCTGCGCAGTGCGCTCGTCGGCATCCCCGGCGCGCAGATTACGACGCGCGCCTCGGGCGGCAACAACCAGCTCACGCGCATCTTGAGCGGCGGCACCGACGACAGCCGGCTGGCGGTCGAGATTCGCGGCGAGGACCTCGGCGAGGCGCGGCGGATCGCCGACAACGTGCTGTCGGTCGTGCGTGACGTGCCTGGCATCGCCAACCCGCAGCTCGGCCGCGAGGAAGGCCGGCCCGAGCTGGCCATCCGCGTGGACCGTCCCAAGGCGGCGCTCCTGGGCCTGTCGGTATCGGGCGTGGCCAACACCATCCGCACGAACATCAGCGGGACGCAGGCGGCCGTCTATCGCGAGAGCGGCAAGGAATACCCCATCGTCGTGCGCCTGCGCGAGGAAGACCGCGCGCGGTCATCGTCGGTGAACGACGTGCTCATCAGCACGCCGGCCGGCCAGGTGCTGCCCGCCGAGAACGTGCTCGATCTGCGGCCGCAGACCGGTCCGACCGAGATCAATCGCAAGAATCAGCAGCGCATCACGACCGTCAACGCGGAGCTCGACGCCGATATGCCGCTCGGCGAAGCCGTCGACGCCATTCAGGCCCGGCTGCCCGAGGTGCGGGTGCCGCAGGGCTTCTCGGTCGGATTCGGCGCCGAGGTCGAACAGCAGGGCCGGGCCTTCCAGCAGCTCCAGTGGCTGCTCCTGCTCGGCGTGCTGCTCGTCTACGCCGTCATGGCCTCCCAGTACGAGTCGTTCCGCGACCCGTTCGTGGTCATGTTCTCGGTGCCGGTGGCGGCCATCGGGGTCGTGGCGGCGCTGAAGCTGACGTCAACGTCCTTCAGCCTGCAGGCGTATATCGGAGTAATCATGCTGGCGGGCATCGTCGTAAGTAATGCCATCCTGCTCGTGGATTACACGAACGTCCTCCGACGGCGTGACGGCATGGAACTGCGGGAGGCGGTCGAACTGGCCGGACGGACCCGGCTGCGGCCCATCATCATGACGACGCTCACGACGATCCTCGGGCTCGTGCCCATGGCGCTCGGCATCGGCGAAGGGGCCGAGCTGCAGGCGCCGCTCGCGCGGGTCGTCATCGGCGGACTCATCACCTCGACGCTCGTCACGCTCGTGCTCGTGCCGAGCGTCTACACCTTGTTCGAAGAAGGCTGGAGCGGACTGCGCCGACGGGCGGTGCACTCGAACCCAGAGCAGGCCTAGCGGACGATCATGAAAAGACTGGTCACGATTTTCGTCATTCTAGCGTTGGCCGCGGCCGGCGGCTACTACTACTACGCGCGCGGCGACTCAGGCGAGAAGGCGCAGGTGACGCAGGCCGCCGTGTCGCAGGGCACGATCCTGGAGCAGGTACAGGCCACCGGCACGCTCGAAGCGCAGCGCACGGTCACCGTCGGCCCGCAGGTCTCGGGCACGATCGTCTCGCTCGAGGGCGTCGACTACAACTCGATCGTCCACAAGGGCCAGGTCGTCGCCAAGCTGGATCCGTCCCTGCTCCAGGTGCAGGTCGACATCCAGGAGGCCAACAGCGAGCGGCAGCAGACCGACATCGACAGCCAGAAGGTCCAGCTCCTCAACGACCAGCAGACCGAGAAGCGGATGACGGAGCTGCACGACAAGGGCCTCGTCAACCAGACCGACTGGGAACAGGCCGTGCTCAACGTCAAGACGCGGCAGGCGCAGATCGACTCGCTGCAGAAGCAGCTCGTCCAGGCCCAGGCCAATCTCTCGCAGGCCAAGCTGAACGTCTCCTACACCGAGGTCAAGTCGCCGATCGACGGCGTCGTCGTGAGCCGCCAGGTCGACGTCGGCCAGACGGTGCAGTCGAGCATGAACGTCACGCCGTTCTTCACGATCGCGACCGACCTGCGCGCGCTGAAGCTCACGGCCGGCGTCGACGAATCCGACATCGGCAAGATCCAGCGCGGCGCGGACGTCACGTTCACGGTCGATTCGTACCCGGACCAGATTTTCCACGGCACGGTGAACAGCGTCCGGCTCAACGCGCAGATCCAGAGCAACGTCGTCACCTACCCGGTGTGGATCG
>CALFMR010000082.1 GCA_937880585.1 uncultured Acidobacteriota bacterium | reverse complement strand
AACGGGCCACACACCGGTCACGCTCGCGAAGCGCGTGACGACGCTGGCCGACGCGTTGACGAACGACTACGAGATCGCGACGGTGACGCCGCGATTCATCGACGTGTGGGCGGAAATCACCGGCGCACAGGATCTGGAGCGGCTGACGACGACCGAGGGCGCGGCCGATCGGGCGGCGCTCATCCGCACGCACCATGTCATCGATCTGATCGAACGCTATCCGGTGCCTGGCATCTCGGCCGAGACGCTGCTGAAAGCGCTGCGGCCACTGACGCCGCGCCTCTACTCGATCGCGTCGAGCCTGTCGGTGGTCCCCGACGAAGTTCATCTGACCGTGGCGGTCGTGCGCTACACGCTGCACGGCCGCGCGCGGACGGGCGTGGCGTCCGGCCATTTGGCCGATCGCTGCTCGACGGGTGAGGCATTGCCTGTCTACGTGCAGACGAACCCACACTTCAGGCTGCCCGCTGACGACGTCCCGATCTTGATGATTGGCGCGGGCACCGGCGTCGCGCCGTATCGTGCGTTTCTTCAGGAGCGCGAGGCGCGCGGCGGGCCTGGGCGGTCGTGGCTCGTGTTCGGCGAACGTCACTTCCGCACGGATTTCCTCTACCAGACCGAATGGCAGGATCTGCTGAAGCGCGGCGTCCTCACGCGCCTGGACGTCGCCTTCTCGCGCGACGCGGCGGACAAGATCTACGTCCAACATCGGCTCGTCGAGCAGGCGCGCGACGTCTTCGACTGGCTCGAGGACGGCGCCCACGTGTACGTGTGCGGCGATGCGACGCGGATGGCGCCCGACGTCGACGAGGCGCTCGTCACGATCGTGGAGTGCGCAGGTGGGCGCGATCGCGACGCGGCGGTCGAATACGTCCATGCGCTCCAGCAGTCGCACCGGTATCAACGCGACGTGTACTGACGGAGTTTTCGCGATGCTGACGCCACACACTCCCGTCGATCGCCGCCACGATCTCTCGCAGCCGCTCGAAGCGCTCAGCCCGGACGAGACGCTGAAGGCGTCGAGCCGGCAACTGCGCGGCACGATCGCGACCGGCCTGCTCGATCGGATCACGGGCGCCGTGCCTGGGACGGGCCCGAAGCTCCTGAAGTTCCACGGCATCTACCAGCAGGACGATCGCGATCTGCGCGACGAGCGCCGGCGCCAGAAACTCGAGCCGGCCTATATGTTCATGATTCGGGTGCGGCTGCCGGGCGGCGTCTGCACGCCGGCGCAGTGGCTGAAGCTCGACGAACTGGCGCGCGCGCACGGCCGCGACACGCTCCGCATCACGACGCGCCAGACGATCCAGTTCCACTGGGTGCTGAAGCATCACCTGCGCGCGACGATTCAAGGGCTCCATGACGTGCTGCTCGACACGATCTCCGCCTGCGGCGACGATACGCGCGGCGTGATGTGTTCGGTCAACCCGGACGTCTCGCCGCTGCACGCGGAGATCTCCAACTGGGCGCGCCGCGCCAGTCAACACGCCATCTGGAAGACACGTGCGTATCACGAGATCTGGTACGGCGAGGAGCAGGTCGCCTCGTCCGAGCCCGAAGAGCCGTTCTACGGCCGGACGTACATGCCGCGCAAGTTCAAGATCGGCTTTGTGCTGCCGCCGTCGAACGACATCGACATCTACGCGCAGGACCTGGGCTTCATCGCGATCGAGGAGGATGGCCGGCTCGTCGGCTTCAACGTCGTGATCGGCGGCGGCATGGGCCGCACCGACTCGGCGCCGCACACCTATCCGCGGCTGGCGAGTCCGATCGGGTACGTGCCGGTCGATCGCGTCATCCCCGTGATCGACGCGGTCATGAGCGTGCAGCGCGATTTCGGCGATCGCGCAGACCGCTCGCACGCCCGGTTCAAGTACACGATCGACGACAAGGGGCTGGACTGGATCGTCGGCGAAATCGAAGCGCGGCTCGGGGCCTCGTTCGCGCCGGCGCGTCCGTTCCACTTCACATCGAACGCCGATGCCGTGGGCTGGGTCCACGGCCGCGACGGCCATGACCACCTGACGATCTTCATCGAGAACGGCCGCGTCGTGAACGGCGAGACCGCGATCATGGATGGCCTGCGCGCGATCGCGCGCGTCCACACGGGCACGTTCCGTCTCACGCCGAACCAGAACGTCATCGTCTCGGGTGTCACGCCCGAGGCACGGCCGGCGATTGACGCGATCCTCCACGAGTACGGCCTTCTTGCCCTCAACGCTCGGAGCGGTCTTCGGCTGAATGCCATGGCGTGTGTCGCGCTGCCGACGTGCGGGCTCGCCATGGCCGAGAGCGAGCGCTATCTGCCGTCGCTCTTGACGAAGCTCGAAGCGAGCCTCGCGCGATACGGACTCGAGCGGCAGCCGATCACGATCCGCATGAGCGGCTGCCCGAATGGCTGCTCGCGGCCATACATCGCCGAGATCGCGCTGACCGGTCGCGCGCTCGGCAAATACAACCTGTATCTCGGCGGCGGGGCGCACGGCGAGCGGCTGAACCGCATGTATCTCGAGAACGCGGCCGAACCGGCGATCTTGAGCGCGCTCGACGGGCTCTTCGCGCGCTACGCCGCCGAGCGTCTGCCTGACGAACGCCTCGGGGACTTCGCCATCCGCGCCGGCTATGTCGTCCCGGTGACGGAAGGACGGCATTTCAATGACTGACGGCACGCGCGCCGCCGCCCGTCGCTCGAGGGCCGGGATGTGCGATAAACTGGCTGAGATCGTTCATCCGCTCCGTCGCCGGACACGCCGGCCGGGACCGTCGATCACCATGCGCGCTGCCTTCCAGACGCTGACGTGGCTGCCCGCCGCTCCTCTTGCGGCGCCGCGCCACCCGTACGACATGCGTACGCGACGCTGTCGTTGCGGCTGTACCACGCCCCGGAGGCTTGCGGCCGTCCGGGGGACCTCGATTTCCTGAACATCAGTCGAACGCCGCGAGGCCGGGCTCGGACGTTCGAGCACTCGCACGGGCACCGCACGACGCCCTGCGCGGTCCCGGCAATCCTCGCGCAGCGCGCGCCCGATTCGAGGCGCACGCGGACGCGCGGTCGACTTCACGTAATGGAGGTAGGGATGGCAACGACAAGCGGTTCCGAAGTAGTCGTGACGACGGACTGGGTGGCAGCGCACCTGCAAGATCCGAAGGTCCGGTTCGTCGAGGTCGACGTCGACACGACGGCCTACGACCAGGGGCACGTGCCTGGCGCCGTGGGCTGGAACTGGACGACGCAACTGGCCGATCCGGTCGTACGCGACATCCTGCCGAAGGACAAGCTGGAAGCGCTGCTCGGCAAGTCCGGCATCGCGCCCGACACGACCATCGTGCTCTACGGTGACAACAACAACTGGTTCGCGGCCTGGGCGTTCTGGCAGCTCAAAATCTATGGCCACCAGGACGTGCGGATCGTGGACGGCGGCCGCAAGAAGTGGCTGGCCGAGGGACGCGAGCTCGATAAGAAGGCCGCGGCGCCCGCGCCCACGACTTACAAGGCGAAGGATCCCGACACGTCGATCCGCGCGCTGCTGCCCGACGTGCAGCAGGCCTACCGGCGCAGCGACACGGTGCTCGTCGACGTGCGCGGCCCGCAGGAGTTCACGGGCGAAATCCTGGCGCCGCCCGGACTGCCCGAGACGGCGCAGCGCGGCGGACACATTCCTGGTGCGCGCAACATCCCCTGGAGCAAAGCGGCCAACGACGACGGCACGTTCAAGAGCCGCGACGAGCTGGCGGCGCTGTACGGCGCGCAGGGCGTGACGGCCGACAAGCACGTCATCGCCTACTGCCGCATTGGCGAGCGGTCGAGCCACACGTGGTTCGTGCTGAAGTATCTGCTCGGCTTCCACGACGTCCGGAACTACGACGGATCGTGGACCGAGTGGGGCAACCTCGTCGGCGCACCGGTGGAAAAATGAGCGGCGAACCGGCGACCACGGCAACCGATACGCTGCGGAGCGAGGAGTTCCGCGAGACGCGGCAGGAACTGGGCGGCTGGCCGATCAACGTCGTGTCCTACCGCGTCGGCGATCGCTACTACTGCTCAATCGACAACGTCGACCCCGGCGCGCGGTTCGCGCGCGCTGAAGGATCGACGCGCGAGGAAGCCGAGTCGATCGCGATCGAGAAGGCCGGCCGCTACTTGAAGCAGACGCGCC
>CALFMR010000081.1 GCA_937880585.1 uncultured Acidobacteriota bacterium | reverse complement strand
TGAAGACGGCGACCGCCGAGATGTACGCGCTGTAGCTGACGTACTTCTGCATCGCGGCGTAGGCTTCGGGCGTCACCGGCTTGCCGGTCATCCGCTCGGTCTGCTGCACCTGCATGTTGAGCGTCGTCTGCCGGCCGCGCTCAGTCAGTTGCGGCAGTGCGGTGGCCAGGCTGACGACGACGCAGACGAGCAGCAGGATGATGCCTGGTCGAGGCCGCGCGATCACCGTACGCAGCGTGTCGCCCGGGGACACGATCATGCCCACGGCACGGGCCAACGTCCCCTGGTCGCGCACCTCGACAGTCGACGGCTCGGTCATGACGGACATCCTTCTGTATGGGTGGCCGGAACACGGCCAATCCGCCAATTGTACTGCCCTGTCGCGAACAATTACGAAGATGGCAACGGGGGAGTTCAATGGAAGGGCAAAGGGGGATACCCTGCCTTCATGAAGTCTGTCCGGGCGGGCATCGTGATCCTGACCTTCCTGGCGTCGATGCCCACGCCGGCCTCGGCGCAGCAGCTCTTCGAGACGGTCGGCGAGCGCGCGCTCGGGATGGGCGGGGCGTTCGTCGCCGTGGCCGATGATGCGACGGCGGTCCACTGGAATCCGGCCGGACTTGCGACGGGGCGGCCGGCGGGACTGACAATCGGGTGGGACCGCTTGCAATTCGGTAACTCCGACGCGCCGCCCGTGGCCGGCACCGATCGTCGGGGTAGCAGCTTCACGAGCCTGGGCACCTGGCCGGTTGGCGTCTCTTACGGCACCTTCGAAGCCACGACCGTCGACGACCGTGACGGCCAGCTGACAGTCCAGACGCTCCGCACCCGTCAGTTCGGCGTCACCCTCGTGCAGTCCGTGACGCAAGGGCTGGTCGTGGGCACGACGCTGAAATACATTCGGGGCGGCGTGGAGTCGGTGCCCGCCGTCGGGGCCACGCTCGGCGACGTGTTCAGCCAGGGCGCGGACCTCGACCCGGGCGGGACTGGCCGTTTTGACGCCGATCTCGGCGTCATGGCCTACACCGATCTCATCCGCCTCGGCCTCACCTGGAAGAACCTCCGTCAGCCCTCGTTCAGCCCCGATCCCACGCCAGAGACGACGCTGCAACGGCAGGCAAGGGCGGGCATCGCGATCCTGCCGACGCCTGGCCTGACCCTTGCTTTGGACGTTGACCTGAATACGGTCGACCTTCGGGGCGGCCTTCGTCGCGAGTGCGCCCTGGGCGGGGAAGGCCGGATCGGCCAACGCCTGGCGGTACGGTCCGGCCTGCGGTGGAATCTCGAGAACGAGCCGCGGGACCTGATCGGCACCGTCGGCCTCAGCGTCAGCGTCCGCAACGGTCTCTGGATCGACGGCCATTACGCGCAGGGGCATCGGGACGAGGATCGGGAGTTCGGCGTGTCGTTGCGCGCGGGCTTCTGAGAGTCTCCCTGGGCCTGAAGGCCCAGGGCTCCACGGACGGACTCCACGGCGCCGGCGCGACGTGGCGTTTCTGTGGAGCCCCGGGCCTTCAGGCCCGGGGGAACCCGGAACCCCTCTCAAGGTCTCACCGTGTTCGCCATGTCATGGCCGTCCGACTCGGCGAGCTCCTCCTGCGCGAAAAGCGCGTCACGCCTGTCCAGTTGCAGGAGGCGCTGAACTATCAGCGCACCAACGGCGGCCGGCTGGGCGCGAGCCTCGTCCGGCTCGGCATCATCACCGACGATGACATCGCGGCGGCGATCAGCCGCCAGGTGGGCGTCCCCTCCATCAAGCTCGCGGAATTCGATCTCGACCCGGCCGTCGTGCGGCTGATCTCGGGCGAGAGCGCGATGAAGTACACGGTGCTGCCGGTGTCGCGCTCGGGCACGACGCTGACGCTCGCCATGGCGGACCCGACCAACGTGTTCGCCATGGACGACATCAAGTTCATGACGGGCCTGCACGTCGAGCCGGTCGTCGCTTCCGAGACGGCCATTCGCGAAGCCATCACGCGCTACTTCGGCGCGCGGCCCGAATCGGCGCCGCCTCCCCGGGCCACAGACCTCGCCACGCGCGCGCTCGAGGAGCTCGGCACGCACGATGACAGTCTGGAGGTCGTCGCCGACACCGAGGAGATCGACGCCGCCGCGCTCGAGCGCCAGGGCGGGGAAGCGCCGATCATCAAGCTCGTCAACGCGCTGATGCTGTCGGCCATTCAGAAGGGCGCGAGCGACATCCACATCGAGCCGTACGAGAAGGACATGCGGATCCGCTTTCGCATCGACGGCCAACTCCAGGCGGTGATGACGCCGGCGCTCAAGTTCCGCGACGCGATCATTTCGCGCATCAAGATCATGGCGCGGCTCGACATCGCCGAGAAGCGGCTGCCGCAGGACGGCCGCATCAAGGCGCGGTTCGTCGACCGCGGGCGCAACCGCGACATTGACTTCCGCGTGTCGGTCCTACCCACGCTGTTCGGCGAAAAGGTCGTGCTGCGCCTTCTGGACCCGGACGGGCTGCAGCTCGACATGGCGCGGCTCGGCTTCGAGGACGCCGCGCTCGCGCGGTTCCAGCACGCCATCCGCAAGCCGTGGGGCATGGTGCTCGTCACCGGTCCGACGGGCAGCGGCAAGACGAACACGCTCTACTCGTCGCTCGCGCAGATCAACACCCCCGGCGTGAACATCATGACCGCCGAGGATCCGGTCGAGTTCAACCTGCCCGGTGTGAACCAGGTGCCCGTGCGCGAGGCCATCGGCCTCTCGTTCGCCGGTGTGCTCCGGTCGTTTCTGCGGCAGGACCCGAACATCATCCTCGTCGGCGAGATCCGCGACAGCGAGACGGCGTCGATTGCCGTCAAGGCGGCGCTCACCGGCCACATGGTGCTGTCGACGCTGCACACCAACGACGCGCCGAGCAGCATCAACCGGCTCGTCAACATGGGCGTCGAGGCGTTTCTCGTCGCCAACTCCGTGAATCTGGTCTGTGCGCAGCGCCTCGTCCGCCGCGTCTGCGAGTCGTGCCGCGAGCCGCACGCCATGTCGCCAGCCAAGCTCGTCGAGGCGGGCTTCGATCCGCGCGAAGCGGAGACGTTCCGTCCGCTCCGCGGCCGCGGCTGCGATCGGTGCGGCGGCTCGGGTTACAAGGGCCGCACGGGCGTGTTCGAGGTCATGGAGATGACCGAGGGCCTGCGCGACCTGATCGTCTCGAACGCCCCAGCGAGCGAGTTGCGCAAGCTGGCGGAGCAGCAGGGCATGGTCACCCTGCGCAAGAGCGGTCTGCAGAAAGTGCGCGAAGGGATCACGACGATCGAGGAAGTCGTGAGAGAGACCATGTAGGTCTCACGCGAAGGCGCGAAGATCGCGAAGAAGAGCTTTTTTCGCGCCTTCGCGTGAGGCCCGCTGTTGTCTTCGCGTGTTGAAGCCCGCGAGCGAAATGCCGATGTACCGAAGCGAGCACCTATGTCCCTGAGTCTTCCCGACTTGCTGAAAGCCACGCTCGAACTGGGCGGGTCGGACCTGCACTTGTCGATCGGGTCTCCGCCCCAGGTCCGTGTCGATGGCCATCTGCGCAAGCTCGATCTGCCCGAGCTCACGCCGGACCAGGTGAAGTCGCTCTGCTACAGCGTCCTGACCGACGCGCAGAAGAAGAAGTTCGAGGAGACCTGGGAGCTGGACCTCGCCTTCGGCCTGCGCGGCGTCGGACGCTTCCGCTGCAACGTCTTCAATCAGAAGGGCGCCGTGGGTGGCGTCTACCGTCTCATCCCCGAGCGCATCCGTCCGCTCGCGGAGCTCGGCCTGCCGCCGGTGCTCGCCGAACTGGCAGACCGTCCGCGCGGCCTCGTCCTCGTCACCGGCCCCACGGGCAGCGGCAAGTCGACGACGCTCGCGGCGATGATCGATCGGATCAACGAGGCGAAGCCCGTCCATATCCTCACGATCGAGGATCCGATCGAATATTTGCACCATCACAAGGTCGCGCTCGTCAACCAGCGCGAACTTCACGCCGACACGCGGGGCTTCGACATGGCGCTTCGCGCCGCGCTCCGCGAGGACCCGGACGTCGTGCTCGTCGGCGAAATGCGCGACCTCGAGACCATGGAAGCCGCGCTCAAGCTCGCCGAGACGGGCCACCTCACGATGGCGACGCTCCACACGAACTCCGCGTCGCAGACCATCACGCGCATCATCGACGCGTTTCCGGCGCACCAGCAGGGACAGATCCGCACGCAGCTCTCGCTCGTTCTCGAGGGCATCGTCTGTCAGGCCCTCGTGCCCAAGCTTGGCGGCACGGGCCGCGCGGCCGCGCTCGAGATCCTGATCGCGACGCCCGCCATCCGGAACCTCATCCGCGACGACAAGATCCATCAGATCTACGGGACGATGCAGATGGGCCAGGAAAAGTTCGGGATGCAGACGATGAACCAGTCGCTCGCGCGGCTGGTGGAGAAGCGCGTGATTTCGCGCGACACGGCGTTCAACACCTCGTCGAATCGTGACGAGCTCATCACCGTGCTCGAGCGTGGGACGGCCGGGGCGGCCATGCCGCCGCCGGCAGCGATGGGCGCGAGGCGCCCGGTGCAGGGGGCTGTGCGATGACGAGCTACGCTTGGGTCGGCCGCACGCGGGCCGGACAAATCGTCAAGGGAGAACGCGCCGCCGACTCGTCGGAGGCGCTCACGCAGGCGCTTCGGCGCGAGCAGATCCTCGTCACGAAGGTCGAGGCCGCGCAGAAGAAGGAGCGCCGGAT
>CALFMR010000080.1 GCA_937880585.1 uncultured Acidobacteriota bacterium | reverse complement strand
ATGTGCGCGTTGTAGTCCGGGTCGAGAAAGTAATACACCGTCTCGAATCCGAGCGCCGACTCGCCGTAGTTCATGAAGTGGCACCGGTCGAACCTGGTCTTCGGGACCTGCGCGATGATCTCCTTGACCAGCGGCGGGATCGCCGCCAGGCGATCGGCGCCCGTGTCGTACGCGACGCCGAAGGAGAACACGACGCGCCGCTGCACCATCTGGCGATAGTTGCGCACGCGGCTGGAGAGCAGGTTGCTGTTGGCCATGATGATCTGTTCGCCGGAGAGGCTCAGCAGGCGCGTCGTCTTCCAGCCGATGTCCTCGATGGTGCCCATCTCGGTACCGCTGACGATGAAGTCGCCGATCACGAACGGGCGGTCGGTAATGATGGCCAGCGCGGCGAACAGGTCGCCGAGGACGTTCTGCGCGGCGAGCGCGACGGCCACGCCGCCGATGCCGAGCCCGGTGATGAGCGCCGTGATCTTCACCTGCATGTTGTCCAGCACCATGATGAGCACGGCGGTGTAGACGGCGAGGCGGACGACGAACACGAGGGCCCGGGCGGTGGCGCGGGTGACGGTCTCCTCGCCGGCCATGCGCATGGCGTATCGCCTGGTGCCGTAGTCGATGAGACCGTTGGCCCAGCGGATGGCCTGCCAGAAGACGATCGCGCCGAAGAGGTAGGAGCGGGCCTTGTCCGTGGTCGGCGACACGGTGAGGCCCGCGCTGGCGACGCGCACGGCGACGACGAGCAGGAACAGCGGATGGGTCCGTCGGGCGAGGTCGACGATCAGGTCGTCGAGGTCGGTCGCCGTGCGCTGCGCCTTCGTCGCGACGCGTTTGACGACGATCCACCGGAGGACGCCGAGGGCGCCGAGGATGACGACGACCACCGCCGCCGCGCGCAGCCAGGCGCTGACGGCGTTGCCGAGAAATGCGGAATCGAGGATCGACTGCATGCGCACGGTCTCCCTGCGTGTGGGGCGAGCAGTGCGTGCGCCGCCGTGCCTCCGATTCAGGGAATCAGATTCACCGTTCCCGTCGCCGCCAGCGGACCGCGATCCCAGTCCTGGGCGCTGCTCACGTTAGGCATGCCGACGTCATCGCCGTTCCAGCCGGCGAAGCCGTCGAGGCGGAACAGCCACAGGCCCGTGTTCGCGTCGCTGAGCGCGATCAAGCCGTCCGCGTTGCGCACGTCGACGCCGAAGGCGCCGTTGACCACGGTGGTGCCGTGGATGGCTGTTAGGCCGGCGAAGCCCGCCTCGTGGGGACACCCGCAAGTGTAGTACCAGCCGACGGTCTGGGGATTCCGCGGATCGGCGAGATTGAACACCTGCAGGCCGTCCTCGTAGCTCGACACGAAGGCGAGCGGCCAGCGGATGACCTGCTCGTGCGCGAGGTCGTGCCAGTCGGCGGTCCACGCGCCGACGGGGCGCTGGATGGTCTGCACCTGGCCGGACAGGCCGTCGCGGAGATCGAAGACGCGGAGCGGCGAGTACTGGACGTCGGTGCCGGCGATGGCGAACTGGCCATCGGGCGTCGGCGTGAAGGTGCTGCCGTCGGCCACGCCGGCGGAGCCGACGATGGACGTGAGCAGCGTGGGCTGCGCGGGCCTGGTGACGTCGTACACGTAGTAGCCGCCGGTGCCGGCGCCGTAGAAGCGATCCTGGTGCGAAGCAGGATCGAACGCGGCGTACACATCGTGGTAGCCGGCGCCCGCGTCCTGCCGGGCGCCCGGGATCGGGATGCGTCCGACGAGCGCGGTGTGGGTCGGACCGGCGAGGACGGAATCCAGGTCGTAGATGGCGGCGCGGCCCGAGTCGACGGCGGCGAACAGCAGCGCCTGCTCGTCGGAGTGCTTGTAGGCGAAGATGCCGCGGAATCCGCCGGCGCCGGCCGGCGACTCGATGCGCGCGACCTCGCGAATCCGCGTCGTGTCGGGGAGGGACGTGACGTCGAAGACCACCGCGCCGACCTTTGCGTTAGGCGAGCCGGCCGCGAAGCGCACGCCGAGGATCAGGTAGTACCGGCCCCGGTCCTTGAAGTACTGCGGGCGCGTGGCGCCGAGCTCGGCCACCTGGCCGGCCTCGGGAAACCGCCACCGGTACAGCACGCGCGCGTGGTCGGGATCCTTGACGTCGACGATGGTGAATCCGGCGCGGTCGAGCGCCTGGGCGACGTAGACGTACGGGCGCGATGGCTCCTGCTCGATCGCGACGTCGCTGACCTTGAAGAATCCGCCCAACTGAATGTGGGAGAGCAGCCGGACGTTGGCGCTGCCCCCGATCTTCACGCCGGGCAGAATGCTGCCCGGCGGACCCTGCTGCGCCGCCGCCGGCCCGAGGCCGAGCGCGGTGGCGAGCAGGGCGGCCGCGCCGCGGCGAACGAGCCCGCGGCGCGGACCGCGGCCCGACGCCATCATCAGCGCGCCGCGGTCGTCTGACCCGCGCCCTCGGG
>CALFMR010000079.1 GCA_937880585.1 uncultured Acidobacteriota bacterium | reverse complement strand
AGCGTCGACGTCGTTCTCGCCCTGACACGACGCGCAGGTCCCGACGCCAGTCGCGCCTGCGACTGGCATGCTGGCCGCCGCTGGCGGAGCCGTGACCACGGGCTGAGCCTGCACGGCCGACGCCGCGGCCGGAGGGGTCGAGCGTGCGTGTTCGTCGCGCTCGAGGTCCTTCAGGAGCTGCAGCGCGTGCTCGCGGAGGCGCGCGCCGATCTCGGCGAAGTCCTCATGGCTCACCTTCCCCATCTCGTGATCGAACTCGAGTTCCTTGATCGATCGGAGGACGAGGCGCTTCTCGCGTTCGAGATGCTCGCGCACGGACTCGGAGAGGGCTGCAGCCTCGCGCGTGCCGCGGCCGCCGAAGAAGCCGACGAGCGCGTAGTGGAGCGCCGTGGCGACGGCTCCGGCCGCGATGATGGCCGCGCTCAGCAGGATGAGCGCCGGAGGACTCGTGTGACGCGAGACGATGACCGCCGCCGTGGCGCCGGCGAGCGAGGCCAGGAGATAGACGTGCCAGGCCTGCAGGCCTCCGGTGTCGCGGGGCATCGCCCGCGCCTCAGTCGAGGTCGCGGAGCTCATCATCGAGCCGCTCCTGCAGACCGGGATCGAAGGTGGCCGTGTGTGCCGCCGGCGCGTCGGACGTCTTCGCGCGACGCCGTGACCAGCTCACGGCCATGCCGCCGACGCTCACCACGCCAACGAACCCGAGGGCATACGGGAATATCCACAGCAGGCGGTTGAAGCCGGTGTCGATCGGCGCGGAGAGCACTTCCTGGCTGCCGTATTCCTTGATGAAGTGCGCGATGATCGCGTCGTGGCTCAGGCCTTGTTCGACCAGTTCGTGTAGTTCCTGGCGCATGGCCGCCGACGTGCTGCAGGCATTGCACTCATTGAGGCGCTGGCGACCGCAGCCGCCGCACATGCAGACGATTTCACCCTGGAGCTGCTTTTCGAGCGCGGACGTCGGCGCCACGATGATCGTCTGATCCGGCTGCCCCATGTGCTGCGCCCGCAACGTCGCGCCGCTGAGCCCCAGGGCCAGCAAGAGCGCGAGCGTCGTCGTGGTCGCGGCGCCCGCCGGCACGCGGCTGAGCGCGAATGCCATGGCGCTCTCCGGCAGGAACGCGATGCCCGTGCCGATGATGATCACGCCCACGCCCATCCAGATCCAGTTCACGAGCGGATTGACGTGGACGACGATGCTCGCTTCCTGTGTGCCGACGTCGTAGCCGGCGAGCACGACGTACAGATCGTCGGCCACACTGCGGTGCAGCGCGATCTCGGTCGTGGGCTCGTCTTCGTGGCCGAAGAAATACCAGCGCGCCGGGTACATGCTGCCGATGGCCTTGGTCCCGCGGAAGGCATCGACCTGGCCGGTGATCATCTGCTTCTGCGCGTCCTGCGTGACCGTGAGCCCGGTGTAGGTCACCGCGTACGGTTTGAGCTCGAAGCGCTGTCCGGGCTTCATCGTCACCGTCTCATGTCGCTCGAAGCCGTTACCGGCAAACCCGAGGAACACGAGCACGATGCCGAGGTGGACGATGTACCCGCCGTAGCGGCGCCGTGACCGCGAAAACAGGCCGACGAGCGCCGTGAACCGATCTGTGCCCGTCGCGCGCTGGCGGACGCTCGATCCGCGGATGAACTCCTGCGCGATCGTCACGGCGACGAACGCGCAGATGCCGAAGCACAAGGCCTCGGCCCAGAACGCGAACCCCATGGCCATCGTCCCGCCCGTCATGAGGACGGCGCCGGCCACGGGCCAGACGAACTGCCGCACGAGGTTCGAAATCGTGGACTTACGCCAGGCGAGCAGCGGCCCGATGCCCGTGAGCGCGAGAAGAAGCAGTCCGACCGGCGTGAGCCACTTGTCGAAGACGGGCGCGCCGACCGTCAGCCGGTCGCCCGTGATCGCCTCGCTCAGCGTCGGGAACATCGTCGCGAAGAGGACGAAGAACGCGGCGAACAGCAGGATCCAGTTGTTGACGAGGAACGCCGCCTCGCGCGAGACCCACGAGTCGAGCTCGTTGCGCGCGCGGAGCAGCGGCATCCGGTAGATCACGAGCGCGAAGCTCACGACGAGCGCCGCGATCATGAAGACCGTGAACATCCAGGCGAGCGCCTTGTCCTCGCCGAAGGCGTGGACGGACTGGACGACGCCCGACCGCGTCATGAACGTGCCGAAGATCGTCAGGAAGAACGTGACGATGACGAGCGACACGTTCCAGATCTTCAACATGCCGCGCCGCTCCTGCACCATCACCGAGTGCAGGAACGCCGTGGCGGTGAACCAAGGCAGCAGGCCCGCGTTCTCGACCGGGTCCCAGCCCCAGTAGCCGCCCCACCCCAGTTCCTCATACGCCCAGAGCGCGCCGAGCGTGAGGCCGACCGTGAGGAACAGCCAGGCGAGCATCGTCCACCGGCGCACCGCACGCAGCCACGCGTCGTCGAGCTGGCCGCTCGCGAGCGCGGCGATGCCGAACGCGAAGGGGATCGTCATCCCGACGAAGCCGAGGTACAGCATCGGCGGGTGGATCGCCATGTAGTAGTTCTGGAGCAGCGGGTTCAGCCCGCGCCCATCGGCCGGCGCCGTCGTCAGGAACCGCTCGAACGGGTTGTTGTGGATCACCATGAGGAAGAGGAAGAACATCTCCACCACGGAAATCGTCGCAATGACCCAGGGAATCAGGACGCGGTATCGGGCGCGGTTGATGAGCACCGCGACGCTGCCGAAGGCCGAGAGCAGCGTGACCCAGAACATGATCGATCCGTCGAGCCCGCCCCAGTACGACGCCAGCTTGTAGAAGAGCGGCTGCGCGCTGTTCGAGTAGTGCTGGACGTACTTGATGCCGTAGTCGCCCGTGACGAACGCGTGGACGATGATGGCCGAGGCGGCGAGCATGAGCGCCGTCACCAGGTGGAAGAGGCCGATGCCGCCTTCCACGAGCGCCGTGCGCTGCCGGCGCGCGCCGGCAATCGAGGCGGAGAACGCGCCGCTCGCGGTGACGAACGCGGCGAGCAGCAGGAACGTGCCGATCGAGGACATTTAGCGAACCGGAATCTTGTTGGGGTCGTACTTCGACGGGCATTTGGCCATGATGCCGCCCTCGTCGACGTGGAACCCTTGCGGCGTGAGCGTGCCGGTCAGGACGACCTCGGTGCCGCCCTTGAACGTATCCGGCACGACGCCCGTGTAATTGGCCGTGACGACTGCGTCGTTGTTCTGCACCTGGAATCGGTACTCGAGCGTGTTCGGACGCCGCATCACCGATCCGTCGACGACGAAGCCGTGCAGCTGGACCGACTTGCCGTACCAGGCCGGCGCGTCGGCCATCACTTCGTCCACGTGTTTGTAGTACTCCGCGCTGCCGCGCATCGTCGTGAAGAGCAAGAGGCTGAGCGCCCCGCCCACGATGAGCACTGAAACCACGGCGCGAGCGGTCTTCGTCGGCATTCGTTACACCCCGTCACGCTTCAGAATACGGCGCGGCCGGCGAAACAATCAAATCGTCCAACCTCTGCCACCGCCCCGGAACGCTTGCGAGGAGCTCCACGAGCGCCGCGATCGGCAAGCCGACGACGTTCGTATACGAGCCCTCGATCCGCGGAATGAAGCGCGAGGCGAGCCCCTGGATCGCGTAGCCGCCGGCCTTGTCGAACGGCTCCCCGCTCGCCACGTACCACGCGATGGTCTCCGCGGAGAGCGGTGCGACCCGGACCGTCGTCCGCTCGACGGTCGACACGACGCCGCCCGCGTGCGCCACGGCGACACCCGTCATGACGACGTGCGACCGGCCGCTGAGCATGCGGAGCATGCGCGCCGCGTCCGCTTCGTCCACGGGCTTGCCGAGGATCTCGTCATCAACGACGACGGCCGTGTCGGCGCCGACGATCAGACTATCGGGATGTACGGCGAGGCCCATCGACGCTTTGAGCCGCGCGAGCCGCTCGACGTACGCGGCCGCAGGCTCGTCGGTCAGGCGGCGCTCGTCGGCGTCGACCGCTTCAACGTCGCATTCGAGGCCCGCGGCGGCAACGAGCTCGCGACGACGTGGTGACGCGGAGGCGAGGACGAAGCGCACAGTCGTCATGATAGACGACCAGTCCCTGCTGGTCGCGCGTATGATGCGGGACGTGGAACGGATCGACGCGACGGCCGCGCGCGCCGTGCAGACCATTCTCGCGGGTCAGCCGAATACGCCGGCGAAGATCGCGTTCGCCTGGCGTGTTGCGGCCGGCGCGGCATTGGCCCGCGGGGCCGACGTCGAGTGGACGGCTGACGGCACCCTGCGCGTGCGCGCGCACAGCACGGCGTGGCGCCAGGAAATCACGCGCGCCCGGCCGCTGATTCTGGGGCGGCTCACGGCCCTGCTCGGTCCGGACGTGGTGCGCCGTCTGGTCGTGACCGAAGCGGCGTAGAGCGGCGCAGCCAGCCGACGGCGGCGGTGATCGGCGCGAGCAGCACGATCTCCTTCGCGATGGCCCGCAGGTTGTGCGGCAAGAAGCCGGCTTCCCACCAGTGGCGGTAAATCGAATCGAAGATGGTCCACGCGGCGTGGACGTAGACGTGCGTCACGGGCCAGAACGCCATGATGCCGATCGGCGGCGAGCTGTCGTCGGCCAAGGCGTCGAGTAGCGGATGCGTCGCCCAGGCGAGCGCGACGGCGAGCCAGATCCTCCAGCGCGTGTCGGCCACCGGCCATGCCATCCAGGCGGCGAGCGTCGCGACGATCACGGCGGCGCCGAGGCTGTGCGTCTCGGCGCTGTGACGATTGATCAGCAGGTCGAGGTCCGGCGCGGCGCCGACGACAGCGAGGATCGAGGATTGGACGATGAGCGCGCGTCGC
>CALFMR010000078.1 GCA_937880585.1 uncultured Acidobacteriota bacterium | reverse complement strand
CCGTGGCGAACTCCTTGTGCACACGCTCCTCGAACTCGCGGATGGTGCACATCCGCCGATAGGCATTGAGCAACTGGTCGCTACTGATCTGCATACCCCTCTCCTCTTTGTGAGAGCCGGCACCGCCGTCTCGTATGGATACGGTACGAATCTCTGGAGGGTGGGTGTTGATCCAGCGCAAGCGACGGCGCGAAAGAAGGCTTGTCCGGAGCCACTGCCGCTGTCCGAGTCGATCGTTCTGGTTGCACAGTTCGGGCGATCCACCCGTACCCCTCGGTTGTCAGGAACTCCAACCTCAAACAACCCGTTGCCGGACACATCGAGCAGCTCGAAGCGGAGCTCCACAGAGCCGTCATTAGCGCAACCCGAACAGCCCGGCGGCGTCGCGGTGATCGGCGCGCGATGAGGAGGTTATGCAGAGACCGGGGATGCCTGCCAATGGTCAAGCGCGGTCTCTCGAACTCGCACGAAGTCTATGGGTCTGGCAGCGAGTGCAAGACGGCGCAACGAAGTCCGCATGGTGGCAACCAGCTTCACGAACGCTGCATGCTTGCGCCGTCGTGAGGACGCAGGTTGCGCCAAAAAGTTGCGGATCCTAGGCAACGAGCCGGCCGGTCTCCGAGGAGGCCGCTTCGCTACGTCCGGCGCTGACGGCGCTACCGTTGACTTCCTTGATCCTTACCAGCAGCACTGGCACCGGTGCTGTGCGAACGATCTGTTCGGCATCGCTGCCGATGTAAAGGCGCCTCACTCCGCGGCGTCCGTGCGTGCCGATGACGATCAGATCCGCGTTCCAGAGCTTCGCCTGCTCGACGACGAAGTCGCAAACGCGGCTGCCGAATGACTCCGACAGAAAAGTGTCGACCGTGACGCCGCTCGCTTCGACGCGTGCCTTAGCCTCCGCCAGGATCTTAGCGCCCGCATCGATGAGCACGCTCGCGATGTCGCCGGTGGCGAACTCCATTCCGCGGTGCGCGCACCGTGAGAGCGCCGCCGCCGAGCACCAGCGCACCGGTCGACAGACTGGCGCCGGCCGAGAAGCGCATTCAAATCGCTCCTGAGGCGTAGCCGGCAGCCCAGCGCGTCGCGCCCGGGGTCGCCGACTTGATCGAAATCAAGGCGCTCCGATTCGCGCTACCTATCGTGGAGGTTCTCATTTCCCCGCGCGAATGCACATCCCGATATCGTCGGATCATTGGAGAAGCCCAGCATGAATGAACATCCAAGTACGGTCCCCCGAGTCGCGTTGGTCACGGGCGGCACGGTGGGCATCGGTGCTGCGATCTGCGAGGCACTGCTCGTCGCGAACTATCGAGTCGCGGCCAACTACGCCGATCGGCACGCGGCGGCCGATGCTTTCGCGACGCGTACCGGCATCCCGGTGTTTGCGTGGGACGTCGCCGACCTCACCGCCTGCGCCGACGGAGTCGAGCGCGTCCGACGTTGGGGCCGATCGAGGTGCTGGTCAACAACGCGGGCATCATCCGAGAGGAATGCCGTGAACTTCATGCAAGCCGTCGTCCATAGCGTCGGCCAGCCGTTGCGCATCGAAGAAGTGCTCGTTCCCGAGGTCACTGCCGGACAGGTGCTCGTCAAGGTCGTCGCCTCGGGCGTCTGCCATACCGACCTCCATGCGGCCGAGGGCGACTGGCCAGTCAAGCCATCCCTGCCCTTCATCCCCGGACACGGGGGGCGTCGGCTACGTGGCCGCGCTCGGCGCCGGGGTCAACGGCATCAGGAAGGCGACCGGGTCGGTGTGCCTTGGCTGCAGACGGCCTGAGCGCTGAAACGAAGGGGCACTCGCCCGAGGCGGTGGCACGCTCGCTGCTGAGGCTGGCCGAAGCGGGCGGGTCGGACCGCATCAGCCTCGCCGAACTCACCGCCGCGGTCGGCAAAAGCGGGCCGGCCGCCCTGGTCCTGCTGTTCGCCCTTCCCAACGTGATCCCGATGCCGCCGGGCACGTCGGCAGTACTGGGCGCGCCGCTGCTGCTGCTCACGGTGCAAATGGCGTTCGGGGCGCCGCTCCGCCTCCCCGCAGCCTTGGGGCGCAGGTCATTCGCGAGGAACGATCTCGCGCCGTTGCTGCGGCACGCTGCTCGGCTCACGGGACCTGGCAGCGATGGGCACTTCGCGCTCTTCGTGTCACCCCTGGCCGTGCGCTTGACCGCAATCGTCTGTTCCCTGCTCGCCTTGATCGTGTTGCTGCCGATTCCCTTCGGCAACATGCCCACTGCCTTCGCCATCTCGATCTGCGCGGTGGGGATCCTTCGCCATGACGGCCGCTGGATGCTGGGAGGGTGGCTCGCCGGAGTCGTCGCGATCGCGATTCTGAGCGGCGCCCTGTATGGGCTCGGCCACGTCGGTTTCGAGGCGCTGCTGCACATCACGAGCTGATTGCCAAGATCGCGCTTGTTGCAGATCAACGGCGGGGCCCAAGGGCTCCTTGGAGTGCCGACCATGAACTGGATCCATCTGGCAAAGGTCCTCGCGCTTGCGACTGGCGTCACCCTGATCGCTGTCGCGTTCATCATCGCTGCCATGGCCTGGTTTCTCGATCATCCGAAGGACTGACGTCGGCCGAAGCCGCCAGGCAGCCCACGCGGCGGGGACCGCCAGCAGCGCCACGACGACGACGGCGTCGATCTGGGGCGGCAGGCCGAAAACCCTGCGAAGCGGCTCGATCAGGAGCACGAAACCGGCGAGCGCGCACACCGCGAGGACGAGCGCGTAGAAGACGCGGTTGCGCGCTTCAAGACCGCGCGACGCGGCCCGAAAGCACTGCAGGATCGTCAGATTGCCGACGATGATCGTCACCAGAGCGACCAGGCGCAGGGCTTCGTCGGAGAAGGATGCTGCACGAGCGAGCCATTGGGCGAGCACCACGACCAGGAGTGCTGCGCCACCCGCCAGCAAGGCGCGAGCGACGGCGCCGACACCGAACAGCGGTGTGGTGGCCGAACGAGGCGGGACGCTCATGTCGTCGGGTCGAGCCGGCTCGGCCTCGAAGACGAGGGAACAGGCCGGGTCGATGATCAGTTCGAGGAGGACGACATGGACCGGCAGCAGCAGCACCGGCCCGCCGAGGAGCGGCAGCAGCGACAGACCGACGATGGGAACGTGCACCGCGAACAGATAGCCCATCGCCTTGCGGAGGTTGGCAAAGATGCGCCGGCCGGCCCGCACCGCTTCCACCAATGACGAAAAGCGATCGTCGAGGAGGACGATCGCTGCCGCCTCGCGAGCGACGTCTGTCCCGCGCTGACCCATCGCCACGCCGACGTCGGCGGCGCGCAGCGCGGGGCCGTCGTTGACGCCGTCGCCCGTCATGGCGACGACCTCGCCGCGGCGCTGCAGGGCCTGCACGATGCGAAGCTTCTGCGCCGGGACGACGCGCGCGAACACACCGACGCCGGCCACGGCACGGTCGCAGTCGGCCTCGTTCATGGCCTCGAGCTGGGCGCCGGTCAACACCGCGCCCTCGTCTTGCCGGACGAGACCGGCCTGGCGAGCGATCGCCAAGGCCGTCGCCGGCGCGTCTCCGGTGACCATGACGACGCGTATGCCGGCGCGCCGGCACAGGGCGATGGCCGGCGGCACGTCGTGGCGCAGCGGATCGTGGAACGCGATGAGGCCGGCGGCCTGCCAGCCGGACTGCGGCCGCACCGCGAGGTCGCCGCCGTGCACGATCGCCACGGCGATGACGCGCCTCCCGTCGGCAGCCCATGCCTCGGCCTGGCGCCCCAGTGTCCGCAGCCGTTCGGCCGAGTCGCCGCAACGCGCGAGCACCGCCTCGGGCGCGCCCTTGATCGCGATGAACGTGCCCGCCTCGCCGTCGAGGCGCCAGCCCTGGCTCACATAGGGCCGACCGGGCATCACGCCGTCGCGCCATCGAACCTCGCCGGACCGCGGCATCAGGCGCTGCTGGTCCAGCAGGCGATGGATCGCGCCGTCCATCAGCTCGATGCCTTCGTGGACGCTGGCCAGCGCAGCAGCGCGAAGGAGGGATTGCAGGCGGCCGTCGAGCTGTACGGCGTCGTCGGGCCCGGCGTGTCGCACGCCGTCGGAAAGCGCGGCGACCTCCATCCGGTTCACGGTCAACGTGCCCGTCTTGTCGACGCAGAGAACCGTCGCCGCGCCGAGCGTTTCGATGGCTTGCGGCTGGCGCGTCAGGACGCGACTTCCTGCCAGACGCCAGGCGCCGAGCGCCAGCATGACGCTCCACACGACCGCGAATTCCTCGGGAACGATCGACATCGCCAGGGTCAGGCCGACGAGCAGCCCGGCGGTCCAGGAGCCGTCGCGCCAGGCGAACAGGCTGGCCGCCGCCAGGCAGGTGAGAACGGCGACGAAGGCGACCTTGCGGACGAGCTGGGTCAGTTCGTCGTGCAGGCGACTCGGGCGGACTTCGATCGATGCGAGGACTCGACCGATGCGCCCGAGCGTCGTGCGCTCGCCCGTGGCGGTGATCTCTGCGACGCCGTCTCCCTGCACGACCAGGGTACCGGCGCGCAGCATGCGCGCCGACTCGCTCGTCTCGCGTGGATCCTTCGCGACCGGCGCGGACTCGCCGGTCAGCAGCGACTCGTCGACGCTGAGCCCCTGCGCTTCGATCAGACGCGCATCGCAAGCGAGGCGGTCGCCTTCCTGAACGATCAACCGATCGTCTTCGACCAGTTCCTGGCTCGAGATCCTGACGACCGTGCCGTCGCGCACGACGGTGCTGCGCGGACTGGCCAGCTCGCGCAGCGCTTCCAGGACGTGCTGCGCCCGCAGTTCCTGGTAGATCGATATCGCGGCGACGCCGACGATCGAAATGCCCAGGACCACCGCATCGAGCGTGTTGCCGAGAACGGCATAGAGGAGCGTGCACGCGAGGAGAAGGAGCACCATCGGCTGGCCGGACACGGACAACAACGCGGAGACCACGGTCCGGCGCGGCGGTGCCGGCAGTCGGTTCACTCCGTCGCGCTCGAGGCGGACGCGGACCTCGACGGCGCTCAGGCCGGACTCGCGCGTCATCGCAGCGCCGTCCAGCGTCGCGCCAGATCG
>CALFMR010000077.1 GCA_937880585.1 uncultured Acidobacteriota bacterium | reverse complement strand
CGGCGCCGCGACCGAGACCGAGATGAAGGAGAAGAAGGCGCGCGTCGAGGATGCGATGCACGCGACCAAGGCGGCCGTCGAAGAGGGCATCGTGCCCGGCGGCGGCGTGGCCCTGCTCCGCTCGGCGAAGGTCATCGACGGACTGAAGCTCGAGGGCGACCAGAAGACCGGCGCCGAGATCATCCGCCGCGCCGTCGAAGCGCCGCTCCGCAACATCGCGAGCAACGCCGGCGTCGAGGGATCGATTGTCGTGCAGCGCGTGAAGGAATCGAAGGACGCCGGCTACGGTTACAACGCCGCGACCGACACCTACGAGGATCTCGTGAAGGCCGGCGTCATCGACCCGACGAAGGTCGTCCGCTCGGCGCTGCAGAACGCCTCGTCGATCGCCTCGCTGCTCCTCACGACCGAGGCCATGGTCTCGGAGATTCCCGAGGAGAAGAAGGACGCCCCCGCACCCGGCGGCCCGGGTGGCATGGGCGGGATGTACTGAGCCCTGCGGCGCGCGAACGCGCGTCGTCGAGAGCCCGGTCGGCGCGAGCCGGCCGGGCTCTTTCTCGTTGGCCGCCGCCGCGCCCTACCGCAGCCGGAATTCGAGAACGATGGTGATGATGACGGGAACCGGCTTGCCGTTGCGATCGTGGCCGGGACGGAAGAGCCACTGGCGGGCTGCGATCATGGCCTGCTGATCAAGTCCGCTCTTGTCGAGCGAGCGCGCCACGCGCACGTCGCTCACCGTGCCGTCGGGATTGACGACGGCATCGAGCGTGACGTCGCCCTGGATCTTCGCCTTCATGGCATCGGGCGTGTAGTTCGGCTTGACCTGCTTCAGGAGCTCCGGGCTGGTGATGCCGCTGCCGACCTGATACGCCCCGCCGCCAAATCCATTCTGTTGCCCGGGCCCCACCCCCGCGCCGTTGCCCGTGCCGAGGCCTCCGCCGTTGCCTCCCCCGCCGTAGGCCTCGAGCGACACGGCGCTCGCGCCGGTCGCCTGCATGAGGTTCGTGGTGTTGGTCATGATCGGCGCCAGCATCTTCGGCGTCGGAGGCGGCGGTACGGTTGGCGGCGGCGGCACGGTGACGGGCGCCGGCGGCGGCAGCGGACGCTTGGCGACCTCGAGCGGCTTGGGCGGCGCAGGCTTCGGACTGCCACCTCCACCACCGCCCGGTCCCGGCTGCTGCACGAAGACCAGGTGCACGACCTGCTGCTGAATGTTGTTGAGCGTCTCGGGGGGCGCGAGCGCCAGCACGAGGATGATGACGCCGAAGAGCGCGGCGTGCAGGCCGATCGAGACCCAGATGGCCCGTCCGAGCTTGCGCTTGTCGGGCCGGTCGAAGACGGAATCACCGGCCAGCCAGCCAGTCGAGATCACACTCGGCCCGGCCGGATCGGGCACGCGTCCATCCGGCGGCGCGTCGGGAGTCTGCATGGGCTGTCGGTCCGCTGCTGACAGTATATCCATGACGCGTGGGTGTTCTCCCGCCGAGTGCAATCGCGATGCCGCCATGTGGTGACGCGCGGGGCGCGCCAACCGCCGCGCACGCTCTAGTGTTGGACGTCCAACGTCCTCACCCGGCTTCGCCCGCCGGTCGATCCCCGCGGTGCTAGAATGACCAAGTCGGCTCGCGGCCGACAGGAGTCATTCCCATGCGCCTCGGCGTTCCAGAACTGCTCGTCATCCTCGCCATCGTCATCCTGATCTTCGGCGCCAGCCGTCTGCCTGAGCTCGGCCGCGGCATCGGCAAGGGCATCAAGAATTTCAAGGACGCCACGCGAGAGGGCGCTGACAAGCAGGACTAGTTCATGAAACGCCGGCGCTAGCGCCCGCGTTTCTTCGTCGCCCGGTCAAGGGCCCGCTCGCGGCGCCCCGGACGCCGTTTCGTCTGGCGCCGCGCGCTTCGTTCGCTTCGCTCGGGCCGCCCGTCCTTCGGCGGCCTCGTTTCACGGCGTCGGCCCGATCGCGGCCCTTCCAGTTTCCGCACCGCTTCAAGGATGTCCGCCAGGCCCAGGTCGATCTGGCGCCGCTCGAGATCCACGCGTACGACCTGGACGCGGACGCGATCGCCCAGCCGATAGATACGCCCGTTCTTCTCGCCCCGCAGAAAGTGCGCGCGCTCGACGAACCGATAGTAGTCGTCCGCCATCGTCGACACGTGCACCATGCCCTCGACGAAATGTTCGATGAGCTCGACGTAGAGACCGAAGGCGCTCACACCGGTGATGTACCCTTCGAACTCATCGCCGACCTTGTCGGCCATGAACCGGACCTTCTTCCACTGCACGAGCTCGCGCTCGGCGTCGTTTGCACGCCGCTCGCGCTCCGACGTGTGGCGCGCGACCTCGGGCAGCTCTT
>CALFMR010000076.1 GCA_937880585.1 uncultured Acidobacteriota bacterium | reverse complement strand
AGTTCGAAGTCAGAAGCGGTTCTGACCTCACGCGAAGATTGCGAAACGACACCCATCGTGTAGGGACGGCTCTCTGTGGCCGCCCGGGACAATGAGGATGACGAAGACGACGAGTACGGATGCGGCGGAACGGATTCTGGTGGCGCTCGACGTGCCGGACGCGGAACGGGCGGCCGCGCTCGCCGACACGCTGCACGGGCTGGTCGGCGGCTACAAGGTCGGCAAGGAGCTCTTCACGTCAGCGGGTCCCGACGTCGTCCGCCGTCTGGTCGATCGCGGAGAACGTGTCTTCCTCGACCTGAAATATCACGACATCCCCAACACGGTCGCGGGCGCCGTTCGCGCGGCGACGCGGCTCGGCGTATGGATGGTGGACGTGCACGCCAGCGGCGGCGCGGCCATGATGCGCGCCGCGCGGGAAGCGGCCGACGAAGCTGCGGCCGCCAGCGGGCGAACGCGACCGCTCGTCGTCGCCGTGACGGTGCTCACGAGCCTGGATGCAGCCGCGCTCGACGCCGTCGGCGTCCCCGGATCGCCGCTCGATCAAGTCCTGCGCCTGGCCACGCTCGCTCGCGAATCCGGCCTCGACGGCGTCGTCGCCTCCCCGCTCGAGACGACCGCCATTCGCGCCGCGTGTGGCGATGACTTCGTGATCGTCACGCCCGGCATCCGCGGCGGCAGTGCGTCGACCGGCAGCGACGATCAGCAGCGGACGTCCACGCCGGCCGGCGCGCTCGAGGCCGGCAGTTCATATCTCGTGATTGGACGGCCGATTGTGCGCGCGCCGGAGCCCGCGGCGGCAGCCAGGGACATCGCCGACGAAGTCCGCCGCGGGCGGTAGGGCGCGCAGTTCCAGCTTGACGGTTCCCGAGTGCCCGATAAGAACCCGAACCCGAAACCCGCGCCAGCATAGCGCCGCGCGAAGAACGCCGAACCCGGAACCCGGAACCCGGAACCCGCGCAAGCCCCGCGTCGCGCGCCGAACCCGGAACCCGCAGAACCCGGAACCCAAAAACACAACGAGGCAGGCGAAACCGCCTGCCTCGTTGCGTCGAACCCGGAACCAGAACCGGGGAACCTTGAACCTGGAACCCCGGAACCCTCGTGTCCCTATTTCGCCGTTATGACGAAATGTCCGCGGCGGTTCTGGGACCAGCAGCTCTCGGTCTCTTCGGTGCAGAACGGCTGCTCTTCGCCCATGCTCACCACGTTCATGCGCGTGGCCGGGACGCCGAGCGTGACGAGATAGTCGCGCGCGGCCGACGCGCGTCGTTCGCCGAGCGCCAGGTTGTACTCGCTCGTGCCACGTGAGTCCGCGTGGCCCTCGATCGTCACGACGGTCGACGTCCACTTCTTCATCCAGTCCGAGTCCTTCTGCAGGCTCGCGCGCGCCGCGTCGCTCAGGTCGGACTTGTCGTACTCGAAGTACACGTCCTCGAGCGGCTTCTGCGAGTTGAGCTCGGCCAACGACATCCGCTGGAAGATCTCGGCCTCGGTCGGCGCGGGCGGCGGCACGGGCGCGGGCGCAGGTGGCGGCGGAGGTGGCGGCGGTGCGGCCTCGGCGACGGGTGCCGGCGGAGGTGGCGGCGGAGGCGCGGTCACCGGCGGCTGTTTCTTGCCGCACGAGGTGACCACGAACGCGGCAAGACCCACCGCGGCGAACATCAACGGAAATCGGAAGCGTCGTGTAGACATCGCACTCTCCTGGAGGCATTCCCAGGGACTGGGAAAGGGAGTGTGGCGAGCTTACCGACCGAAGCCTGTACCTGTCAATCACATAGAGACACGACCACCACGGAGTACGCGACCGGAGCCGCTACAATGCCCGCCGTGGAGCGCATGCTCGAGGCCACCGCGCGCGCCGAAGATCGGCACTTCTGGTTTCGCGGCCTGCGGCGTCACGCGCGCCGATTGCTCGACGACGCGCGTCAGACGCGTCCGCTTCGGCGCATCATCGACTGCGGCGCGGGCACGGGCCGGAATCTCGACTGGCTCGCCGACTATGGCCCGGCGATCGGCGTCGAGCTGCATCCGGCCGGCCTGCGTCATGCGCAATCGCACAGCCGGACCGTGGTCCGCGCGTCGGTGGCCGCGCTGCCCTTTGCCGATGCGAGCGCGGATCTCGCGACGTCCTTCGACGTGCTCTACTGCCTCGACGATGAAACGGAGGCACGCGCGCTGGCGGAGATGTGGCGCGTCGTCGCGCCCGGAGGACTCGTCCTCGTCAACGTCGCGGCGCTCGACGCGCTGCGCGGATCGCATTCGGTCCTGACGCACGAGGTGCGTCGCTACACGCGAGAACGACTGGCGGCGCGACTCACGCGCGCGGGGTTCACGATCGAACGGATGACGTACACGAACTTCTCGCCGCTGCCGGCCACGCTCGTCGTCAGGGGCGTCCAGCGATTGAGCGGACGCGCGACGGAGGCGTCCGACGCCGACCTGCACGTCCCGCCCTGGCCGGTGAATGCCGCGTTCGACGTTGCCCTCCGTGCCGAAGCTGCCTGGTTGCGCGTCGCGAATCTCCCGATCGGCACGTCGCTCATGGCGCTGGGACGGAAGATCGGTTCCCCGGGCCTGGAGGCCCGGGGCTCCACGGAAAGACAAGCCCAGAGCTCCGCGGAAAGACAGACGACGGGCCGCGCGATCGTACGGAGCCCTGGGCCTTCAGGCCCAGGGGCACCTGGAACCCAACGATGACCGGCCCGCGCTGCCTCGTGACGGGCGCCACCGGCGCGGTCGGGCCGGCCGTTGTCCGGCGGATCGCGCGCGAAGGCGCGTCGATTGTCGCCCTCGCCCGCCATGCGCCGCCAGCGGGCCTGCTGCCGGACAACGTCGAGATCGCGACGCACGATCTCGCCGATGCCGCTGTCGCGCCGCTCGCGCGCGAGGCGGACGTCATCGTTCATCTGGCGGCGACGCTGCACGTGAACAATCCGGGCGCGGATCTGCGGACGGCGTACGAGCGGACGAACGTCGACGCGACACGCCGCCTCGTCGACGCTGCGCGGCCGTCAGCGCGCTTCGTGTTCTTCGGCACGATCGACGTCTACGGTCCGACGCCCGCGGGCACCACCGCGACCGAAGACACGCCGCCGCACACCCGCTCGCTCTACGGCGAAACCAAGCTGCGCGCCGAGCCGTTCGTCCTCGCGCATCCCGGCGGCACGGTGCTGCGGCTGGCCGCGGTGTACGGACCGCGCGTCAAGGCCAACTACGCACGGCTCGCGCGGGCGATTGCGCGGGGGCGATACGTTGGCGTCGGTCCGGGCACCAACCGGCGCACCGTCGTCTTCGAGGAAGACGTCGCCGACGCGGCCTGGCGCGTGGCGAACGCTCGCGCGCTGCCCTCGCGCATCTACAACCTCACCGACGGTCATCCGCACACCGTGGACGACATCGTCGCCGCCATTGCCGCGGCTCTCGGCAAACGGCCGCCGCGTCTCCGTCTGCCCGCGCCGCTCGTGAAGAGTGCCGCGTGGATGGGCGATGGCGCCGCGCGCCTGGTCGGCCGGCGCTTCCCCGTCACGCCGGCGATGGTCGACAAGCTGCAGGAGCACATCGCCGTATCGGGCGAACGGCTCATGCGCGAACTTCGGTTCGAGCCCGCGTGGGATCTCACTCGCGGGTGGCAGGCGGCAATCGCGGCGATGACGATCGGCGAGAAGATGCCTTGACACGGGCGGAGTATGACGCCCACAATGCTCACGGCGTGCCCGTGCGCGACGACTGAAGTTCGCGTGGCAGCCCCTCCCCTCTGCTGACCCGCGTGGTCGTCATTGCCGATCGTCATGACCGATCGGCCGCTCAGGCGCGACTGTGAGCTCATCACACATCGTGTCGTTCACCCGGAACCGGTACGTGCTCGCGGCCGACCTCGTGGGATTCGTGTGCGCGGCGGCCGGCGCGTTCACGCTGCGATTCGACTGGCTGTTCGCGACCTATCGTCACGAGTTCCCGCAGTTCCTCGTCGCCGCGCTTCTCATCAAGCCCGTCGTCTTCTTCCTGTTCGGCATGTACCGCCGTGTGTGGCGCTACACGTCGGTGAGCGATGCGCTCGGCATCCTGCTCGCGAGCTCGGCCTCGTCGATCACGCTGGCCGTCGTGATGTTCCTGACGATCGTCGGCCACTACAACGGCGGCGTGGCGCGGTCGGTGCTGTTCATCGACTGGCTGCTCACGGTCGCGTTCGCGGGTGGCATTCGCCTCTCGATTCGGCTGCTCGGTGAGAACAAGGCGCGGGCGCTCGCGCTGCAGCGCGCGAACGGTCACCGCACGCGGCGCGTGCTGATCGTGGGCGCGGGCGACGCCGGCGTGCTCGTCGCGCGCGAGATGCAGCGCAACCCGCAGCTCGGCATGATCCCGGTCGGCTTCCTCGACGACGAGCCGGACAAGCGGGGCAAGCATCTCCTCGGCCTGCGCGTGCTCGGCGGCACGACGGACGTCGAGACGGCGGTCCGGCGGCACGACGTCGACGAAGCCGTCATCGCCATGCCGACCGCCAGCGGCCAGACGCTTCGCGCCATCGTCGAAGGCTGCCGCGAGGCGCGCGTGCCGTCGCGGACGATTCCGGGCGTCTACGAGCTCATCGGCGGCACGGTGACCGTCAGCCGCCTGCGCGACGTCGACATCGCGGATCTCCTGCAGCGCGCGCCGGCGACGACGAATCCCGCGGCGCCGATGTACTTGCACGGCGCGACCGTGCTCGTCACGGGCGGCGGCGGCTCGATCGGATCGGAGCTGTGCCGCCAGATCGCGCGCGCGCGGCCGGCCACGCTCGTGCTGCTCGGGCACGGCGAGAACAGCATCTTCGAAGCGCGGCAGGCGCTGGCTGAAGCGTTCGCCGATCTGTCGGTCGTCCCGATCATCGCGGACATTCGCGACCGCGCGCGGCTCGAGCGCGTGCTGCGGCAGTGGCGTCCGTCGGTCGTGTTCCACGCGGCCGCGCACAAGCACGTGCCGCTGATGGAGCGCAATCCCGAAGAAGCGCTGTCGAACAACGTGCTCGGCACGCACAATCTCGTCGAAGCGGCCCTCGCGTCGAACGTCGAGCGGCTCGTGCTCATCTCGACCGACAAGGCCGTCTCGCCGGTCAGCCTGATGGGCGCATCGAAGCGGCTCGCCGAGACGATCGTCCGCGCCGCGGCCGAGCGAACGGGCCGCGCGTTCATGGTCGTGCGCTTCGGCAACGTGCTCGGCAGCCGTGGCAGCGTCGTGCCGGCGTTCAAGCGTCAGATCGCGCGCGGCGGACCGATCACGATCACGCATCCCGACATGACGCGCTTCTTCATGACGATTCCGGAGGCCGTCCACCTCGTGCTCGAAGCAGGCGGCATGGGCACGGGCGGCGAGGTCTTTGTCCTCAACATGGGCGAACCCGTGCGCATCGTCGACATGGCGAAGGACCTCATCCGGCTGTCCGGTCTGCGGCCCGAAGACATCCCGATCGTCTACACCGGCGTGCGGCCCGGCGAGCGGCTGGACGAACAACTCTGGGAAACCGGCGCCACGGTCGACGCCACGTCCCATCCGGAGATCCTGCACATCGTGGAACCGTCGGATGCGCCAGCCCTCTCGCGCGAGACGATCGAGACGCTGTCGTCAGCCGTGGCGAGCGGCGACCGGATGGAGATCGAGGCGGCGCTCGCGATGCTCATCCCGACGTTCGTGCCGGGCGCGATGGGCATCCCGCCTGATGCCGTCGAGCTCACACCGGAGGCGTGACCGCCGGGCGCGATGTCACCCCGCCTTCTGAAGTGCGAGAAGTTTCCGGCGCACGGCCTGCGGGAAGTCAACGACCGCGAACTGCGTTCTCGCGAAGAGATAGTCCTCGCCACTCTCGTCGATGACGCGCACCAAGTCGTCTTTGGCCGCACGCGCATCCGGCAGGATCTGATAGACCTTGCCCGGGATTAGCGAAGCTTCATTGCCGGAATTGTCCAGGCACAACACGAATTGAGTGATCGATCGCTTCATGATTTGTCCACGTACTGCTTGATCTTGAAATCGCGCCGACCGATGCCGTGGGCCTCGTACCAATGTAGCTCAACCCGACGAGTCCTGCCGTTCGGCAGTCGAACCGTTGCCTCGCCCTTGCGCTTGCGCCACCGCCCCTTCCCGTAGAGCTTCGCAAGATAGGACCGAATCCGGACGCCGCGCCCGGCGGCAATCGTTTCGATCCGCTCAATATCCCCGACAATGGTGAACTGCACGTTGCCG
>CALFMR010000075.1 GCA_937880585.1 uncultured Acidobacteriota bacterium | reverse complement strand
GCGGGGCCCCACCCCCGCGCCTACGGCGCTTCGCCGCCCTCGCTACGCTCGGGGGGCTCGCGGAGTCAACTTTCTTTGAGTTGTCTGTGGAGCCCCGACCCTTCAGGGTCGGGGAGACGCCTACTCCGGCCGCCGCGGCCGCTGGTTGGCGGCGAGCACCTTCTTGCGCAGCCGCAGGAACTTCGGCGTCACCTCCACCAGCTCGTCGTCGTTGATGAACTCGATGGCCTGCTCGAGGTTGAGGGGGCGCGGCGGGATCAGACGAATGGCTTCGTCGGCCGTCGACGCGCGCATGTTCGTCTGCTTCTTTTCCTTCGTGATGTTGACGTCCATGTCGCTCGGCCGCGAGTTCTCGCCGACGATCATGCCCTCGTAGACGTCGACGCTCGGCGCGATGAACATCTCGCCGCGTTCCTGCAGGTTGGCGATGGCGTAGGAGGTCGCCTTGCCCGAGCGGTCGGCGACGAGCGCGCCGTTGGCGCGCGATCCGATCGGGCCATGCCACGGCTCCCAGCCGTGGAACAGATGGTTCATGATGCCCGTGCCGCGCGTCTCGGTGAGGAAGAGCGATCGGAACCCGATGAGGCCGCGCGCCGGGATCCGGAACTCGAGTCGGATGCGGCCGCTGCCGTGGTTCACCATCTTCGTCATCGTGCCGCGCCGCTGCCCGACCTGCGCGATGACGACGCCCTGGAACTCCTCGGCGACGTCGATCACGAGATCCTCGACCGGCTCGACACGCGTGCCATCGATCTCCTTGGTGACGATCTCCGGCCGCGAGACCTGCAGCTCGTAGCCCTCACGGCGCATCATCTCGATGAGGATCGAGAGCTGCAATTCACCGCGGCCGAACACCTTCATCTGTTCGGGCGTGTCGGTCGGCTCGACGCGGATCGATACGTTGCCGAGCAATTCGCGATCGAGGCGGTCCTTGATCTGACGCGAGGTGACGAACTGTCCGTCGCGTCCGGCGAACGGCGACGTGTTGACGCCGAAGATCATCGACACGGTCGGCTCGTCCACGGCGATGTTGCCGATGGGGATCGGTTGTTCAGGATCGGCGATGGTCTCGCCAATCATGATGTTCTCGATACCGGCCAGGCAGATGACGTCGCCCGCGGCCGCTTCCTCCACGTCGACGCGCTTCAAGCCGTCGAACATGTAGAGCTTGGTGACCTTCGTCTGCTGCACCGAGCCGTCGAGCTTGCAGACGCCAATCGCGTCGCCAACCTTCACGCGGCCGTTGAAGACGCGGCCGATCGCAATCCGCCCGAGATAGTCGCTCGAGTCGAGGTTCGCGACGAGCGCCTGCAACGGCGCATCGGCCGACCCGCGCGGTGGCGGAATGGCGCGGATCACCGCGTCGAAGAGCGGTCGCAGATCCTCGCCCGGCTGGTCGAGGTCGGTCGCCGCCGTGCCCTGTCGTGCGTTCGTGTAGAGGACGGGGAAGTCGAGCTGCTCCTCGGTCGCGTCCAGGTCGATGAACAGGTCGTAGACCTCGTCGAGCACTTCCTTCACGCGCGCGTCGGCGCGGTCGATCTTGTTGATGACGACGATCGGTGTCAGCCGGCGCTCGAGCGCCTTGCGCAGCACGAACCGCGTCTGCGGCAGCGGTCCCTCGGACGCGTCGACGAGCAACATGACGCCGTCGACCATCGAAAGCGTGCGCTCGACCTCGCCGCCGAAGTCCGCGTGTCCCGGCGTGTCGACGATGTTGATGAGGTGCCCCTCGTAGTGAACGGCCGTGTTCTTGGCGAGGATCGTGATGCCGCGCTCGCGCTCGAGCTCGTTCGAGTCCATCACGCGCTCGACCACGCGCTCGTTCGACCGGAAGATGCCGCTCTGGTGCAGCAGTGCATCGACGAGCGTCGTCTTGCCATGGTCGACGTGCGCGACGATGGCGATGTTGCGACGGAGAGGATTGGCGACGCCCGGGACGCCTGATTCGGCAGAAGACATCTTTTCAGTATAGCGAAGTGAAGGGTTCCAGGTTCCCCCTGGGCCTGAAGGCCCAGGGCTCCATCGGGGCTGTGCATTCTGTCGGTCGAATCAGCCCTTCGCTGCTCCGGCACGAAATTACGGCCCGGGGCTCCATCGAGGCTGTGCATTCCGTCGGAGTCCCGGGTCTTCAGACCCGGGGAACCATGTGACACGATAGTTTGAGAGCCGCGGCCCTTCAGGGTCGGGCGACACGCATGCGACTGGCGCTTGCCCAACTCAACTTCACGGTCGGAGCCTTCGACGCCAACTTCGAGCGGATGCGCGCGGCCATCGAGCGGGCCCGCGCGGCGGGCGCCGACCTGGTCGTCTTCTCCGAGCTCGCGGCGACCGGCTATCCGCCGCACGACCTGCTGACGCACGAGTCCTTCGTCGACCGCAACCTCGAGGTCGTCGAGCGGCTGGCGCGGCTGTCGTCGGGATCGCTCGCGATTCTCGTCGGCTTCGTCGATCGCAACCGATCGGGGCAGGGCAAGCCGCTCTACAACGCTGCCGCGCTCTGTCAGTCGGGCCGCGTGACGTCGCGGCAGTACAAGTCGCTGCTGCCCACCTACGACGTCTTCGACGAGGACCGCTACTTCGAGCCAGCCACCGACGTCGCGCCCATGGACGTGGCCGGGCGTCGCGTCGGCGTGACCATCTGCGAGGACGTGTGGAACGACCGCGACTTCTGGCCGCGGCGGCGCTATCACCGCGATCCCGTATCGGAGCAGGTCGCCGCGGGCGCGGATCTGCTGCTGAACATCTCGGCCAGTCCGTTCACGCTCGAGAAGGTCGATCTGCGCCGGCGGATGATTCACCAGGACGCCGTCAAGCACGGCCGGCCGTTTTTCTATCTCAATCAGGTCGGCGGCAACGACGACCTGATTTTCGACGGCCACTCGATCGGCTTCGGTCCGGACGGCCGCGAGATCCTGCGCGCCGCGTCGTTCGACGAGGACTTTCTTGTCATCGACGTGCCCGATGCCGGTGAGATGAACGAGACGGAGCACGGCGGACGGTTGCGTCCGGCGCCGGCATCGGAGGAAGAGTCCGCCTATCGCGCGCTCGTGCTCGGGCTTCGCGACTACGTCCGTAAGTGCGGCTTCTCGGACGTCGTCCTCGGCCTGTCGGGTGGCATCGACTCGGCGCTCACCGCATGTCTGGCCGCCGACGCGCTCGGTCCCGCGCACGTGCACGGTGTCTCGATGCCCGCGCGCTATTCCTCGGACCACAGCCTGGCGGATGCGAAGTCATTGGCCGAGGCGCTCGGCATCGGCTATGACGTCGTGCCGATCGATCCGATCTTCCAGTCGTACCTCGACGGACTCGACGCGCGGCTCGTGTCCGGGACGCGATCGATGACCGAGGAGAACCTGCAGGCGCGCGTGCGCGGCGCCGTGCTCATGGCGCTCT
>CALFMR010000074.1 GCA_937880585.1 uncultured Acidobacteriota bacterium | reverse complement strand
GCTCAAGTCGATCTGAGATGAAATATATGAGGTCGACGACTCACCGCTTTTGTCCGCCCATCAACCGCTGGAGATCGACCGCTTCCGCCATCGCCGCGTACCCCGCGCGATTCGGGTGCAGATGATCGCCCGGCCCACCCGTCGAGCTGTTCGGCACGAACTCGGCGCGCAGGCCGCCGGTCGCGGGATCGATCGTCGCGGCGTCGAAGTCGGCGACGCCATCGAAGATGGGACTCGTCCGCAGGAACGTGTTGATCGTCTGTCGCCGCGCATTCGCATCCGGCGTGCCGTGCGCGCTGGTGCTGCCGACGCTCGAGACGATCGTCGCGGCCATCACACGGATGCCGCGCGCGTGGAGCCGGCGCACGCCTTCTCGAAAGCCGTCGATGATCGCGTCGGCCGATGCGCCGGCTGCTAGGTCGTTCACGCCCTCCAGCCAGACGACGGCGGTGACGCCCGAAAGGCTGAGGACGTCGCGATCGAGACGATCGAGCGCCGACGGACCACTCGACGCCGGATGCCCGGCCGTGTACGTCTTCGGCCCGAGCACTTCGTTGCCGCCGATCCCCGCATTCACGACCGACACACGGTCGCCGTACGCCTCGTGCAGCCGGCGCGACAAGACGTCCGGCCAGCGATCGTTGCCGTTGATCGTCGACGCCGTCCCGTCCGTGATCGAGTCGCCGAAGCAGACGACGAGCGGCGTGCCCGGCGCAGCGGTCATGTCGACCGCATCGAGGAAGAACCACGACGTCGTCGTGAACGGAAACGCGCGGTCGTCCTCGTCTCCCGCGTGGGCGCCGGCGTGCGGAGCCGTGAGATACGACGTCGTCATGGCCTTGGCGTGCCAGGTCATCGGGCCGCTCGCGCCGGCGACGTGCAGGCTGACGGCGAGATTGCGGCCGTCGAGCAGCGGCCGCGCGGCGTCGGTGACGAAGGGCAGCGCGACCGGGTCGCTCACGATCGACGTACCCGCGGCAATCGTCACGTGCGTCTGTCCGCCCTCGAACGTCACGCGCTGATTCGTACCGTGGACGAGATGTCCCGCTGAGCTCTGCAGGCCGACGCGGACATCGTCGAACGTCACCGGCTCGGTGCCGAACACGTTCGACAGGCGAAGGCGCGTGCGTGCGCCCCAGCGGTCGGGCTTGACGATCAGCCGCAGCGTCTGGTCGACGACGCCGTCGGCGGGGGAGGGCAGAGCGAAGCGCAGCTCCGGTTGCGCGACGGCGTTGCCGGATGGATACGGGCCGTGGGCGGATGCCGCCCACGCGGCGACCCAGTTGTCGGTCGAAGAAGACGATGGCGCCTGTGCGAAAGCCGCGGGCGCGACGACGGCGAGCGACATCAGCAGGAACGCGACGACGAGTGTGCGGCGCACGAGCATCTCCAAGGCTGAATCATGACGGCCGCATGCTACAGTTGGCGCCGCCATCGCCGCAATCGTCCCGTTCGCCGGCCCTCCGCGGCCGGCGGGCGCCATGCTCCGGATCCCTGATGACCCCAACCCGCGTCCGCTATCGCGTCGTCGTGCTCGGCACGCTCCTGTCGATGGTCACTTATCTCGACCGCGTGTGCATCGCCAAGCTCGCGCCCGACATCATGCGCGACTTGAAGCTGTCCACCGTCGAGATGGGCTACGTCTTCAGCATCTTCGCGCTGTCGTACGCGCTCTTCGAGATCCCAACGGCGCGCCTGGCGGATCGCTTCGGGACGAAGCGCGTTCTCACGCGCATCGTGCTGTGGTGGTCCGCGTTCACGATGGCGACCGGCGCGGCCTTCAACTACGTGTCGATGCTGGTCGTCCGCTTTCTCTTCGGCGCAGGCGAGGCCGGTGCGTGGCCGTGCGCGGCGCGGGCGTACGCGCGCTGGATGCCGAAGCGTGAGCGCGGCACGGCACAGGGTATTTTCTTCGCCGGCGCGCACGGCATGGGCGGACTGACGCCGCTCATCATCGTCGCGCTCGCGCCATACCTGCACTGGCGCGGGATGTTCGTCCTGTTCGGGGCCTTCGGTCTCGTGTGGATCGTCGCGTGGACGCGCCTGTTCCACAACGATCCGAGCGAGGATCCGGCCGTGAACGCCGCCGAGCTCGAGTACATCGTTTCGGAGCGCCTGCCGGAGACGCGCCACGAGGCCGGGCTGTCGTACTGGCGTCGCATCATCCGCCACCGAAGCGTGCTCGCCCTGTGCCTGATGTACGCGGCGAACAGCTCGATCTTCTATTTCTGCATCACGTGGCTGCCGACGTATCTGCACGAGCGTCATGGCTTCGACGCGGCGACGCTGGGCTTTCTCTCGGGACTGCCGTTGCTCGTGAGCGTGCCGAGCGACTTACTCGGCGGCATCGTCACCGATCGACTCGCGGCGCGCTACGGACTGTGGGTGGGACGGTCAGTGCTCGGCGCGGTTGCTTACGTCATCAGCGGACTGGCGCTCATCGGCGCGGCGGCATCGGCCGCGCCTGTGACGGCTGCGGTGCTCATCGCCGTGGCGACGGGCGTATGCATGTTCACGCTCGGCGCCGCGTGGGGCGTCGTCATCGAGATCGGCCGCAACCAGGTGGGCGTCGTCGGCGCGTTCATGAACACGGCGGGCCAACTCGCCAGCCTGTTGTGTCCGATCATCGTCGCCTACTCCGTCAAGCTCTTCAACAACTGGGACCTACCGATCTATCTCCTCGGCGCGCTGTTCTTCGTCGGCGCCGCGTGCTGGCTCATGGTCAATCCGGAAGAGCCGGTGTTCGACGTGGAGGAAGTGACGGCGACAAGTTAGAAGTGTGAAGCCAGAAGGGGACGTGGTTCCCCCCGGGCCTGAAGGCCCGGGGCTCCGTACTGCTCGCCGTCCGTGGAGCCCTGGGCCTTCAGGCCCAGGGGACACCTCGTCAGCGTGAGGAACCAGCGCTGGCCAGGATCTGCGCGCCGATATCGGTCTTCATATCGCCGCCGTCATCCTTGCGATCGGAACCGATGCTGTAGACGACGTAGCCCGACGACAGCGCGCGGTAGCGCATCGGTTGGCCGGAATACGGATCGCCGGGGACGGCCGGGAGATACGCGGGGACGACCGCGTCGATCGATAGTGGCAGCGCTCCGCGACTAGCTTGACGGAAGCGTTCGATCGCGACGATGACGCGCGCGGCGCGGACGAGTGCGGTCACCTGCGCGGCCGCCGCCGCGGTCTCGCTCGGCGGGATGTTGCCGAGCGGTGGCAGTGCGCGCAACGCGGCAATACGATCCAGTCGTATCGGCCACGGCGACCGACTGGCTGCGAGCAGCACGTCGTACTCCCCGAGCCGGCGGAGCAATGTCTGCGTCGCGATGGGACGAGACGCCGTTGTCCGCAGCGCGGTGAACACAGGAGCCACGCCGAACATCTGTGCGCCAGCGTAGACCGACCGGTATCGCTGCGCGAACGACTCCAGTTCGAATGCGCGAACCCTCTGGAACTGTCGTTCGAGCGCGCGGTCATCGTCGGCCGTGGCGAACGCATCGGCCAGCGCCGCGAGCGACGCTGTGTCCGGCGCACCGTGCTGAAGGATCCATCGCAGCCGCGAGACGACTTGGGAGACGGTCGGCACGAACAGCGGACCAACCCACGGGCGGATGGGCGGGTTCGGTCCGAGCACGAGGCGGATTTCCGCCACGAGCGATGCCGTCGCGCGCGCCGAGTCGCCCGTTGCCGCCACGCCAATCGTCCGCGCGCCCGAAAGGAGAAACAATCGCATCAATTCCGCGAGGCGGTAGCCGTAGCTCGTGCCCGACGGGAAGCCATCGAACGTCCGTGACGTCGCCGCATCGAGCAGGCGAAGCGCGTCTGCGCGCTGGTCGATCAGGTCGGGAATGCGCACGAGATCTTCAGGGCGCGGCACGTCGCCCTTCGCCACGGCCACGACGACACGACCGGCGGCCGCGCTGTCGGCCGATGACGCGCCGGCGCCGGCAAGCGCGGCCGCCGCCGCGTAGTACGGCGCGGCGTCGTCAGGACGTTGCTGTCCGATCAATACCTGTGGTTCGAGATCGGCGACGCTCGTCGGGGCGCCGCTCCGGCGGATCGTGTCGACGGCCTCTTTCAATCGTCGGCCTTCAATCAAATCCCACGCGTTCCACGCCGCCCAGATGAGCGTGAGCACGAGGACGGGCACGGCCCATCGCAGAAAGCCTCGGCGCACGAGCACACGATCGGCGGTCATCGTCGGTCTCCGGTGTCAGACGCAGCATTGGTGCGGTCGGCCATCTGTTCTTCGAGTTGCACCATCTGCACGGCTGCGGCCCGCGCGGCCTCACCACCCCCCAGATCGGCGGCGAGACGCTCGATCTGCTGCGACCGTACGGCATCGTCGGTCCGTGAGATGTCGGCACGAATTTCGGTGTAGGTCGCCGACGCGAGCACGTGGAAGACGACGGCCGCGAGTGCCGCGGCCGCCGTGAGCCACCAGGTGCCGCGAGACGACGCGGGGCGCGCGAGCACACGCGCGCGCAGCCGAGCGGGCGGCGCGAGCGGCGCGTAGTGCCGCAGGCGCGCGTCGGTGTCGTGATCGTGTGAGTCGATCATCGTGACTCCTTCTCCGCGGGCCGCTCGTTCTCGCGCCCGAGCGCGACGCGAAGCTTGTCGATGGCGTACCGGTACCGGCTGGCGACGGTGTTGATGGACGTCTCGGTCACGCCGGCGATCTCCTGAAACGTCAGGCCTTCGAACGTCTTCAAGTGCACGACCTCGCGCTGTTCGGGCGGTAGCGATCGCAGCGCCTGTTCGATCGCGATTCGCTCGTCGTGACATGCCGCCGCGGCTGGCGCGGCTTCGAGGAGCGCCGGTTCGTCCGTGCCCGCGGGCGCCCGCCATCGCCGCCGTCGTAGACGCGTGAAGCACTGGTGCCGCACGGCCTGGCGCAGATACGCATCGATCGACATCACGTCGGGCACGCGCCGTCCCGCCAGCGCTGCGAAGACGTCGTGGACGACATCTTCGGCCGCGGCCGGGTCGGCCAGGATCATCAACGCGTG
>CALFMR010000073.1 GCA_937880585.1 uncultured Acidobacteriota bacterium | reverse complement strand
CGCCGACTTTCCGAAGCGGCGTCGCACTCGTGCAGATGGACGTGACGGTGCTCGACGAGGACCGGCGCCCGGTGACGGGACTCACGGCGGCCGACTTCATCGTGAAGGAAGATGGCGTCGAGCGGCCGATCGCAGCGTTCACGCCGGTCGATCTCTCAGGCGGATCGGCGGCGGTGAATGCCGCGGGTACACCTGCGGCCGCGACTCTGCCGGTTGCCGCAACGCCCACGGCGGCGGCGACAGCCCGGTCTGACGGGAGCGAACCCGGCCGGCTGGTCGCGATCCTGATGGACCGGTCGACGCCGCCGGGAGAGCCGACGCTCGTCGCCAAGCACATCGCGAACGCGGTCGTCGACGCGCTCGGACCGAGGGATCAGGCGGCGGTGCTCTACACCGGCTTCGGGACGCCGCAGGAATTCACGCGGGATCGCGCTCTGCTGCACGCGGCCATCGCCAAGTCCGATCCGAGCGCGGTGCTGTCCGACGACGTCATGGCCATGCGGGAGTTTCAGGACGTCGATCCGTTGCAGACGGGTTCCTGCTACTGCGGCCTGTGCGTGCCGGAGACGATCGCACACGTGGCCGAGACGGTGCAGGCCGCCCCCCAACGCAAGGTTCTGTTCTTCGTCGGTCACGACATGGAGTTCCAGTCGGCTCGCGATGACTGTGGTTTCCTCCTGCGCAAGGCGCGCGACCGGATGGTGCGCGCGATCGACGTCGCCAATCTCACCGTGCACGTGATCGATCCGAGCGGGTTGGCGAACCCGCTGCCGTCGGCGCAGGCGAGCTGCTGCAATACGCCGTTTCACCGTGACATGGCTCAGAAAGAGGCCGCGAAGATCGCCGACGAGAATCGTCGCCGCGCGACATTGATGACGATCCCGGGCTACACGGGCGGCCGTACGGTTCTCAGTACGAATACGCCCTGGGCGGCCGTGCCGGGGATCTTCGCCGAGAGCGCCGCCTACTATGTGCTCGCCATCCAGCCTGGACACCCGGCCGCCGACGGGTCGTACCATCGACTCGAGGTGAAGGTGAAGCGCCGCGGCGTCCAGGTGCGCGCGCGGGAAGGCTACTATGCGAGGAAGTGAAAGGCGCTTGCCAAGTTAGAAGTTCGAAGCCAGAAGTAAACAAAGATGACTCCGCGAGGCCCCGAACGAAGTGAGGGCGCCGAAGCGTTTGAGAAAAGTCCGCGAAGCCCGCGACGTAGGAGCGGCGCTGAGCGGGCGAGCGGGGGTGGGGCCCCGCTCGCGGGCAAAGTAAAGATGGCCAACGCGCTGCAAAGAAGATGACTCGCGAACATGAGAAAGACAGGATTGGTGCGTGACATGCGCAAGGTCGGTCTGATCGTTCTGCTGTTGAGTGGCTCGACGTGGCTCGCGGCACAGACGCCGCCGCCGCCGGTTCCCCGTGGGCCTGAAGGCCCGCGGCTCCAGGGAGAGACGTCGGCTCGCCAAGAGACGCAGTCATCTGCGCAGGCGCCGCCGACGTTTCGAAGCGGCGTCGCGCTCGTGCAGATGGACGTGACGGTGCTCGACGATCATCGTCGTCCCGTGACCGGGCTCACCGCGGACGACTTCACCGTGTTCGAAGACGGTGTCGCGCGGCCCGTCGCGGCGTTCACCGCGGTCAACCTGCCGAGCGGATCGAGCGAGGCGGATGCCGGCGGTCGAGCGGTGCCCGCACCGGCGCCGGCCGCGAGCGCAGCGCCGCCGACCGCGAGGCCAACCGTCTCTCCGATGCCAGCCGCGGCGTTCGTCGACCACGCGCCCGGTCGCCTCGTCGCGATCGTGATGGATCGATCGACGCCGCCAGGCGAGCCGACGATCGTGGCGAAGCAGATCGCTGATGCCGTCGTCGATCAGCTCGGCCCAGGCGACGAAGCGGCGGTGCTTTATACGGGATTCGGGACGCCGCAGGAGTTCACCCATGACCGGACGCTCCTGCACGCGACGATCGCGCGGTCCGATCCGAGCGCCGTGCTGTCCGAGGAGTCGCAGCAAATTCCAATGGCCGTGTCGGACCCGCTATCGACGGGCGCGTGCTACTGCGGATTGTGCGTGCCAGAAACGATCGCGCACGTGGCGGAAGCCGTCCAGGACGCGCCGCAGCGCAAGGTCCTGTTCTTCGTCGGGCACGACATGACGTTCCAGTCCGCGCGCGATGACTGTGGGTTCCTGCTGCGAAAGGCGCGCGATCGAATGGTGCGGGCGATCGACGTCGCGAACCTCACGATCCACGTCATCGATCCCAGCGGGCTCGAGACCATCACCTGTGCGGCAAAAGCGTTCTGCACCGGTGGGCCTGACAGCATCGAGATTCCCGGCCGGGGCCGCGTGTCAGGCGCGGTGGCGCGCAGTCTGGCCGACTCGGCCCGGCTGGCGGCGAACAACGACCGCACCGCGACGCTCATGACGTTGCCCGGCTATACCGGCGGACGGACCGTCCTCAACACGAACGCGCCAGCAGCCGCCGTGCCCGGCATCTTCGCCGAGAGCGCCTCGTACTATCTGCTCGCCATTCAGCCCGCGCACTCAGCGGCCGACGGGTCGTTCCATCGCCTCGAGGTCAAGGTCAAACGCCGCGGCGTCCACGTGCGGGCGCGGGAAGGGTATTACGCGAAGGAGTGAGGGCCGCGCGACTCCGTGCTTTTCACAACAACGTTCCCGACAGCAGCAATTCCGCGACGCTGAAGTAGATCACGAGGCCCGTCACGTCGACGAGTGTGGCGACGAACGGGGCTGACGAGGCGGCGGGGTCGGCGCCGAGGCGCTTCATGACGAAGGGCAGCATCGCGCCGGTGAGCGTCCCCCACATCACGACGCCGATGAGCGACAGGCCGACGACGAATGCGACGAGCAGCCAGTGCGGGCCGTAGATGTGCCCGACGTTGGCCCAGAGCGTCACCCGCAGGAAGCCGACAACGCCCAGGATGGCGCCGAGCGCGAGGCCCGAGCTCAGTTCGCGGCGCATGACCATCCACCAGTCGGTCAGCGTCACTTCGCCGACGGCCAGCGCGCGAATCATCAGCGACGGGGCCTGCGATCCGCTGTTGCCCCCAGCTGAAATGACGAGCGG
>CALFMR010000072.1 GCA_937880585.1 uncultured Acidobacteriota bacterium | reverse complement strand
GAAGTTCGAAGTTCCAAGTTCGAAGTTGACGAATGTCTCGTCCCCTCCTGGCTTCTGGCTTCCAGCTTCTAACTTGCTCTATTCACCCGGCGAATCCGGTGATCTCTGCCACCGGCCCGTCGGCACCGCCGATCAACACGCGCTCACCTTCGACCGCGGCGTCGCGGTGGACGTAGCCGAGCGCCATCCAGTGGTGCGCACCGGGGACGCGCGCCGCGCTCGTCACATGGCCGACCTCGCGGCCGTCGTGCCACAGCGAGGCGCCGGCGTTGATGTCGACGTCCGGCCCGGCCGCCGCGCGCAGCCGGACGAGCCGCTTCGCCACGCGACCGCCGCCGCGGTGCAGCACGCGAATGATGACTTCCTGTCCGACGTAGCAGCCCTTGCTCGTGCTGATGCCGCGTTCGAGCAGCCCGGCCTCGAGCGGGATCGTGTCGGTCGTCATGTCGACGCCGAACCGTGGACGGCCGGCCTCGATCCGTACGGCGTCCAGTACGTCGTCGCTGATCACCCGCGCACCGGCGACCTCGAGGCGAGCCACGAGACCCTCGCGCTCGCCCGCGCCGGCGACGATCGCGAACATCGGGAACGGCGTGCTGGCCGTGCGCGTCACGAAGCCGTCGCGCCAATCGATCTGCGCGAGCTCCGGCAGCGCGGAAAGCGATTCGGCATCGATCTCCAACGCGAGCGCTACGACGTCGACCGCATCGTGGCCCACGACCACGAACTCGATCGTCGACGAAGACACGTCGGTGACGCGAACGTTCTCGGCGAAGATGAGATCGTCGAATCGCTTCGCGAGATCGGCCGCATGCCCCGGCTCGACCGTGGCCCAGACGAGATCCTCGCGGCGGCGATACAGATCGAGGTCGGTAATCATCCGTCCTTGCGGCGTGAGGTACGCAGAGTAGACGCCGCGTCCCACCGGAACGCCGGCCAAATCGTTCGTGATGAGCGCCTGAAGAAACGACACGGCGTCCGCGCCGGCGAACGTCAACCGCCCGCGTGCGGACCGGTCGTTCCAGCCCGTTCCGTGCTCGACGATGGGATATCCTTCCGCGATGCGCGCCATACGGGGACTCGCCTGTCATCTTAGCGTCGGGCTTCTCGGCCTCACAATGCTGGCGTCGCGCGCGCTGGCACAGGCGCCGGCGTCCCCGGACATCACCGGCGTCGCCAATTTCATCGTGCTCCTCCGCGGTACGCGCGTGGGCACGACGAGCACGTCGATTTCCTCGTCTGGCAGCGGCTGGCTCCTCGAGTCGACCTCGCGTCTCGATCCGCCGATCGATCTCGTCACGTCGAAATTCGAGGTGCGCTACGGCGCCGACTGGCAGCCGCAGCAGCTCGCGATCGAAAGCACGCTCGGCGGCCAGCCACTGTCGCTCTCGACGAACTTCGGCGTGACGACGGCGATGAGCGAGCTGACGCAGGCAGGTCAGCACGGCTCGAACAGCGTCCAGATCTCGCCGCGCACGATCGTGCTGCCGAACAATTTTTTCGGCGCGTACGAAGCGCTGGCCGTCCGTCTCTCGTCGCTCGAGGCGGGCGCGCGTGTGCCGCTCTTCATCGCGCCAGCCGGCGAAGTCACGGCGACGGTCGCGCGCATCGCACCGACGCGCGTCACGCGGCCCGAGGGAGACGTCGACCTGCGCACGTTCACGCTCTCGGTCCCCGGTCAATCCGGCCCGTCGGAGATCGATCTCTGGGTCGACGCTCGCGGCCGTCTCGCGCGTGTCTCATTGCCGGCGGTCGCGCTCGTGATGATCCGCGACGACCTCGCGTCGGTCTCCGCGCGCGAAGAACCCGTCCACAATCCCGGCGACAAGGAGACGTTCTTTCCGTCGAACGGCTTCAGCCTGGCCGGCACGATCACACGGCCGTCCAACGACGCGGGCAAGCACCCGGCCGTCGTGCTCGTCGCCAGTCCGGGACCGCAGGATCGCGACTACTCGACCTACGGCGTTCCCATCTTCGGCCAGCTCGCCGGCGCGCTGGCCGCGCACGGCGCGATCGTCGTGCGCTATGACGGTCGCGGCGTCGGCCAGAGCGGAGGCCGCACCGAGTCGGCGGGCATCGCCGAGTACGCCGCCGACGCCATCGGCATCGTGGGCTGGCTCGAGGATCAGGACGACGTCGATCGCAACCGGATCGTCGTCGTGGGTTACGGCGACGCGGGACCGATCGCGCTCACGGCCGCTCGCCGCGAGAAGCAGATCGACGGCGTCGTTCTCATCGCGGCGCCCGGACGGAACGGCCGCGACGTGACGCTCGATGCGCAGCGTCGGCTGCTCGCGCGGCTGACGCTGCCCGACGCCGACAAAGCCGCGCGCGTCGCGCTCCAAACGCGCATCATCGACGCAACGCTGACCGGCAAAGGCTGGGACGGCATCCCCGACGACGTCCGCCGCCAGTCCGACACGTTGTGGTTCAGGAACTGGCTGCAGTTCGACCCAGCGGACGTCATCGAGAAGCTCCAGCAGCCGCTCCTCATCATTCAGGGCGCGCTCGACACCGAGACGGCATCGTCAGCCGTGGACACCCTCGCCTCGCTTTCCGCCGCGCGCAAAAAGCAGCCGGCGTCGGACACGAGCAAAGTCGTCGTGCCCGGCGTGAACCATCTGCTCGTGACGGCAACGACCGGCGACATCGACGAGTACGCGTCACTGCCGTCGCGGACGATTGCGCCTGGCGTCGTCGATGCGATTGCCGGATGGCTCGATCGCACGCTGCCGGCGAAGTAGATCGACTACACTTTTCCACGATGAAACTCGGGATTCCGCGTGAGACGTTTCCGGGTGAACGGCGCGTGGCCATGGTCCCCGCCGTCGTGCCCATCCTGAAGAAGGTCGGCATCGACGTCATCGTCGAGCACGACGCGGGCGAGGCCGCTGGATTTCCCGACGCGGCGTACGTCGAGCAGCAGGCCTCGATCGGATCGCGCGCCGACGTCTTCAATGCCGACATCGTCGCCCAGGTACGGACGCCCGGCGCGAATCCGCCCGGCGCAGCGGCCGATGTCGCATCGATGCGGCGCGGCCAACTCGTCATCGGTTTCGCCGAGCCGCTCACGGCCGCTGAGGCCGCGCGTGACGTCGCCGGGCGAGGCGCCGTCCTCGCCGCGATGGAGCTCGTGCCGCGCATCACGCGCGCGCAGAGCATGGACGCGCTCTCGTCGATGGCGACCATCGTCGGCTACAAAGCCGTGCTCCTGGCCGCGAGCGCGCTGCCCCGCATGTTCCCAATGCTCAACACCGCGGCTGGCACGGTCGCCGCGGCACGCGTGTTCATCGTCGGCGCGGGCGTCGCCGGTCTGCAGGCGATTGCCACCGCGAAGCGACTGGGCGCACGCGTCGAGGCCTACGACGTCCGTCCAGCGGTCAAGGAGCAGATCCAGAGCCTCGGCGCGCGGTTCGTCGAGATGCCGATCGAGGCCGCCGACGCGCAGGACGCGGGGGGCTACGCGAAAGCGCAGGACGAAAGTTTCTATCGCCGCCAGCGCGAGATGATGCTGAAGACGATGGCCGCCTCGGACGTCGTCATCACGACGGCCGCGATTCCCGGCAAGAAAGCGCCCATCCTCGTCACGGACGAAATGGTCGCCGCCATGCCGCACGGATCGGTCATCGTCGACCTCGCGGCCGAGCGCGGCGGCAACTGCGAACTGACGAAGCCGGACGAGACGGTCGTCGCGCACGGCGTCACGATTCTCGGCCCGACCAATCTCGCCGCGACCGTTCCCTATCACTCGAGCCAGATGTACGCGCGCAACGTTGCGACGCTGCTGCAGCATCTCGTCAAACGTGAGAAAGGACCGGACGGCAAAGCCACCGGACCGGCGGCGCTCGTCATCGACATGAACGACGAGATCACGAAAGAGATCATCGTCACGAAGGACGGCGAGATCGTGCACCCGCGCGTCGCGCAGCCGCAGGGAGTCGCCTGACGTGGCCGGCTGGATTCTCACGAGCCGCGACGACGACCCGGTCACGTTCCGGCTGATGCCGGGTCACGTCAAGACGATCGGCCGGACGGCGCGCGCGGATTTCATCCTGGACGCCGCGCTCGTCTCGCGCGTCCACTGCCGCCTCACCGCCGACAAATCCGATCAGCTCGTCGTCGATGACCTCGGCAGTACGAACGGCACGCTCGTCAACGGCAAACGCGTCGAGCGATCGCTGCTCAAAGCCGGCGACGTCCTCACGGTTGGACGTGTCGAGTTCTCGATCGCGCAGGGATGAGAGAGGGGCAAAGGGATTAGGGATTAGGGGTTAGGGATCAGGGCGCCCTTACCCCTTATCCCTGAGAGTGCTTTTCCGCCCCCTTTGCCCCTGACCGCGCTTTATCGCTTCCTTGGTTGCGACGGTCGGATCTCGACGCGGCTCGGCAGGCTGCGGCCGGGATGGCGCAGCAGATCCATCACGGCTTCCGCGACATCGTCGGGCGACAGCTTCCAGTCGACGGCCGTCGACCCGCCGCTGAACTCGGTCGCGACCGATCCCGGCAAGACGACGCTCGCGCGGATGCCGTCGAAGCGGACTTCCTGCATCAATGCTTCGGTGAACGCGACGAGCGCGGCCTTCGACGAGCAGTAGGCGGCGCCACCGGGAAATGGATTGCGGGCTGAGAGGCTCGCGATGTTGATGATCCATCCGCTGCCGGCCTGCTTCAGCGCCGGAATGGCGGCGCGCGTGCAATAGAAGACGCCCGTCAGATTCGTGTCGATGACGCGCGCCCAGTCCTCGTCGCTCATCGCCGCGACCTCAGCGAAGGCCCCGACGCCGGCGTTGTTGACGAGCACGTCGAGCCCGCCGAAGCGGGCGACCGTATCGGCGACGAGCGCCGTGACGCCAGCACGGTCACGGACGTCGACAGCCATGCCCGCGACGCGCGACGGATCGCTGCCGGCCGTGGCGCCGATCTCTTGAACCGCCGCGTCCATTTGCCCGTGGTCGCGTCCGGTGACCATCACGTGGCCGCCGCTGCCCGCGATGGCCTTCGCAATCGCGAGGCCAATCCCGCGCGTCCCGCCCGTCACAATCGCTCGATGCATCGTTCGTCCTTTCGCGCTGCCGCCGCGCACGCCGCCTGCCTCGCAGGAGGCCGCGCGAAGCATTCGTTAGAATAGCCGTCCATGTCCGTGGTCGCCATCGTCGGCGCCGGGCCGATCGGCGCGGCGACAGCTCATCGCCTCGCCTGCCGCGACTCGGTGCGCCACGTCCGCCTCGTGGACGCGAGCGTCGACGCCGCGTCGGGCAAGGCGCTCGACATCCAGCAAGCGGGTCCGGTCGAGAACTTCAACACGCGGCTCTCGGCTGCCGCGGATATTCTCGCTGCCGCCGCAGCGGACGTCATCGTCGTAGCCGACCGCATCGCCGAAGGCGAGTGGCGTGACGGCGACGGCCGGCATCTCGTCGCCACGCTCGCGCGCGCGGGCACGAAGGCGCCCATCGTCTTCGCGGGACCGTCGCAATTCGCGTTGATGGAGCACGCCTACGCCGAGTTCGGCGTGGCCGCGCACCGGCTCGTCGGCACGGCGCCCTCGGCGCTCGTCTCCGCCGTGCAGATGCTGGCCGGCGTGGAAATGGACGCAGCGGCCGCGGACGTGACCGTCGTCGGGCGGCCGCCGTCGTTCGTCGTGGGCTGGAGCGCGGCCACGTCAAGCGGATCGCTCGTCAGCGACCGTGTCCCGGCGCATCGCCTGTTGGCCATCTCGAATGCGCTGCCGCGTCTGTGGCCGCCGGGACCCGACGCCATCGGTGCGGCCACCGCACGCATCGTGGACGCAATCGTCCACGGCGCGCGGCGCCATCTCCCCGCGCTCACGATTCTCGAGGGCGAGCTCGGCGCGCGCGGCAAAGCCGTGATGCTGCCCCTCGAGCTCGGCCGCCTGCGCGTCCTCTCACACGCGCTTCCGTCGCTCAGCCCGCAGGAGCGGACGGAACTGGTGAATGGACTGAGCTGAGCCCTGAGCCTTCAGGCTCAGGGAGCCCCAAACACGCTCCTCATCCCTTCAACAGCCGCGTCTTCGACGTCAGTCATCGGCACCGGGCGGCCAAGCAGGCGTTCGAGCGATGTAACGCCGTGATCGGCGATGCCGCACGGGACGATCAGCGCGAAGTCGCTGAGGTCCGTCGTCACGTTGAGGGCGAAGCCGTGTGAGGTAATCCAACGGCTGATGCGCACGCCGATCGCGGCCAGCTTCTCCTCGGCGCCGGCCGGGCCGGTCCACACACCGGTAAGGCCCGACAGCCGGCGGGCCTCGACGCCGAACGTCGCGACCGCGCGGATGAGCGCTTCTTCCAGATCGCGGACGTACTGATGCACGTCGCGCCGATCGGGATTCAGATCGAAGATCGGATAGCCGACGAGCTGGCCGGGGCCGTGATAGGTGACGTCGCCGCCGCGCCCCGTTTCGCGCACGAGGACGCCGCGCTGCTCGAGCTCGCTCGCGGACGCGACGATGTGCGACGCGCCCGTGCGCGTGCGGACGCCGAGCGTGATGACCGGCGGATGTTCGACGAACAGCAACGTATCGCCAATGACGCCCGCGCGCCGCTCTTCGACGAGCGCCGCCTGCAACGCGACCGCCTCGTCATAGCCCATGCGGCCGAGGCGGCGGACGTCGAACGTGCGTCCTGCGGGTGCAGCGGCCGGGTGAACGGCGCCGGCCGCGCCTGTCATACGAGCGCCTCGTCGAAGTGTTCGAGGCGCCGCTTCACGGCGGCGAGGAACCGCGCGCCGTCCGCGCCGTCGATGAGCCGGTGGTCGAAGCCGAGCGTGAACTCGCCGGTCGGCCGGATCGCGATCATGTCGTCGACGACGACGACGCGCTTGTCGATGCTGCCGATGGCGAGAATCGCGACCTGCGGCTGGCTGATGATGGCCAGGCCCGACCGCGCGCCGAACATGCCGGGGTTCGTGATGGTGAACGTCCCGCCCTGTACTTCCTCGGTCTTCAATTGCTTCGTGCGCGCGCGCTGAGCGAGATCCTGAATCGTACGGCAGAGCGTGCGGAGATCGCAGTGATCGGCCGCGCGGATCACGGGCACGATCAGTCCCTGTTCGAGGGCCACGGCGATCCCCAGATTGATGTCGCGGCGGTAGACAATCGCGTCGCCGTCGACCGACGCGTTGACAATGGGGAAGTCGCGCAGCGAGTCGGCGACCGCCTTGGCGATGAACGCCGTGTAGGTGAGCTTCAGCCCGTCAGCCTCGTAGCTTGCGCGATGCGCGCGGCGGATCTCGTCGACGCGGCCGAAGTCCACCTCGTAGGTCGCGTAGACGTGCGGCGACGTGCGCACGCTCATGACCATGTGCTCGGCGATCTTCTTCCGCATCACGGTCATCTTCTCGACGCGGACGTCTTCGCCCGGTGCGAACGCCGGTGCCGGAGCCGCGCCGCCGGCGAGCGCGGCTTCGAGATCGCGCCGCGTCACGCGGCCTGACACGCCCGTACCCGCGATGGCGCGGATGTCGACGCCGTGCTCTTTCGCGATGCGGCGCACGAGCGGCGACGAGCGCGTCCGGCGCCGTTCGTCGAGAGAAGTGCCAGCCGATGTCGCCGCGTGCGCGTCGCGATCGATCACCGCGCCTGCGGCCGCCGGCACCGTCGATGCGGTCGCGACAGCGACGGCGTGAGAAGCGACCGACTGACGTTCCTCTTCCCTGCCAATGACGGCGACGACGCTGTTGACGGGAACCGTGTCGCCTTCCTTGACGCGGATGTCCAGCAGCACACCGGCATCGGGCGCCGGGATTTCCGCATCGACCTTGTCGGTGGACACTTCGAAGAGCGGCTCGTCCTTGTCGATGGCGTCACCGACCTGTTTGAGCCAACGGACAATCGTCCCTTCGGCCACCGATTCGCCCATCTGGGGCATGAAGACGTCTGTGGGCATCGACGACTCCGGGGAGCGGCGGAGCGGAGCTCGCGCCATCCGACCAGTCTACTTCCTACTTCCTCTGGCCGAGCGAGGCGTGGGTGCGGCGGGCCCGGATGACGCCCGCCGGCGGGTGGACCGCCGACGGGCGCGTAGCCACGAAGAACACAGGGAAGACCAGCCCTGT
>CALFMR010000071.1 GCA_937880585.1 uncultured Acidobacteriota bacterium | reverse complement strand
CCGCGGGACCGCCGATACGCGCCGTGGGAAGCGCCCGGCGGACGCCCTCGACGGTGAAGTCGTAGAGCTTGTCGTACTCGGCGCGCCGCGTCGCGGCCTTCGCCGCCGCATCCGGATCGCCGCGCCGTGACGGTCCCACCGAACCGCTCCAGTAACCGATGTCGGGTTCATTCCACAACTCGAACCACCAGCTCTCCACGTTCCGGCGGCCATAGCGATCGACGAGGTGCCGCGTCACCTCGTAGCACAGCGTCTCCCACTTGCCATAGTCCCGCGGCGCGTAGCTCCACCCCGTGTAGATGTCGTTGTACGGATCGCCAGGCTTCCAGAAATGCCGGTACGGCAGGCCCGGCGGCGCCGACGACAGCGCCTCGGGCATGAAGCCGAGCTCGACGAACGGCTTCATCCCGCGCGCGACGTACGTGTCGACGATGCGATCCAGCACGCGCCAGTCATAGACCGGGCGGCCTTCGGCATCTTCCGTATAGACGTTGGTCGAACCCCACTTCAACGCGGGCACGCCGTCGCCGCTCGTGAGTAGATTGTGCACGCGCATGAACACCGGGACGGGGCTGAGCGCCTGCAATTCCGACAGCAGCTTCTGCCCGTTGGCGGTGTAGGTGTAGTTCGGCTCGTCGTGGCCGAACCACGCCCAGAACGGATCGAGGCGCCCCACGACGACGTGCGTGTCGACGTGAATGGCCGCGGCAGCCCCTTGCGGGACGCCGCGTGTCGGGGCGATCGCCGCGGCTGCGATCGCGGCCAGCACCAGGAGACGAATGCGCATGGATCGGATCCTCGCCGGGATGGCCGCGAGCGACGCGCCCGCCGCGTCGCCGCGCCCCTTCACCGCCGGACGCGCGTCATGGCAAATCCTGCACCTTCGGCGTAAACGTCCCGCCGTGGACGATGGTGTCGAGGATCTCGTTCGTCCGCGTGGTGCACGGCCGCGTTTTGTCCGGCGTCATGTTGTCGTGGTTCGCGTCGATCATCGGCAGCACTTCAACCGGACCGACGACCTGGTTCATGGCCGTCCAGACGCCAGCGGGCGGCGAGATGGTATCGATGAAACCGAATCCGGCGAAGACCGGCGCGGTGATGCGCGAGGCGAAGTTCACCGTGTCGAAGTACAACGCGGTCGTCATTGCATCGGGATTGTCCGACGGCCAGTTGGGATAGCCGGCTTTGCGCCCGTGCAGATCGCCGTTGGTGTCGGCACCGGCCGGTACGCAGACGAGCGCGGCTGAAATCTCCTTCGGACGAAGGCCCGCCAGCGCGAGACTCTGCTGGCCACCCATGCTGCCGCCGATGAGCACGACCGTCCGGCCGTCCCAGTCCGGCCGCGAGCGCACGTAGTCGAGCGCGCGCGAATCGCGCAGGTACATGTTCAGGAAGTACGACGACTCGCGGCTCGTCTCGCCAATCGTCTGGTAGTTGCGCGGGATGCCGCCCGACGGATCCGACGGCAGCTTGTCGTGCGAGTCGACGTTGACGACCAGCCACCCGTCGGCCGCCCGCCGCGCGTCGGCCTCCGCGTTCAGCGCGTAGACGCCGGCATACTGCAGCTGGACGAGCGCGGGATACCGGCCCTCGCGCGCCGGCCGCGCCACGTAACCGTGCACGTGCGAGCCCAGCGCGTCGAGCTGGAACATCGCGAGCTCGACGCCCGGCACGTCGGTCGCCACCGGCGTGACCGCGGGGTTCATCGGCACGTCCGCCTGCGCGGCGAGCTTGCCGTCCCAGAACGCGTCGAAGTCGGCCGGCCGCGGCGCCGTCGGCTCGATGTGGCGCGGGTCGACCGCGGCGCCCACGCCGTAGAGCCCGCGATTGACGCCCGTATTCCCCCCGACGAACGCGGGCGGCCCGCCAGGCGCGCGCGTGTCATCCGGGTGCGCCGGATCGTAGGCCTGCACGGCGACGTAGATCATCTCCGGCTGGTCGCCGGCGATTTCGATCGTGTCGTGCCCGCTCGACAGGTCGAGCGTCCCTTCCTTCAGCACGACGGCGTTGTTGCGGCGGATGGTCCAGCGATAGGCGTAGGTGGGCGGCGTCGGCCCCGGCGTCACCGTCCAGCCGACCGTGTCGCCGATCGCATAGATGCCGTTCGGATGGTACGGCGTGAAGGTGAGCTGCTGCGGAACGGGACCGCCCCGCTGCGCGGCGATTGCCGTGCCGCAGAGGACGAAGACAACCAACCAGAGCCAGCGGCGAGTCATCGCGACACCCCCTCGGCCGGCGCGAGACTCGCCGTCAGCGTCGTGATCGGCTCGTCCTGCGCGTCGAGAAACCGCGCGCAGAAGTCGGTCGCCCCGCCCGCGTTCACGATCGCCGCCCGGATGACGTTCGCGCCCGCCCGGAGCGTCACGCGCGGCGACACGCCGTCGTCAATCACGGCCTGGCGATCGTTGTAGAGGGCGATGACGTGCCGCCCGTTCAGCCACCAGGCCGAGGCCGCATTCGATCCAATGGCGAGCCGCACGTCCGTCATCGCGCGTGGCGCGTTGACGATGGTCGTCGCCCAGAAGAGGACGTTCGACGTCGGCTTGCCGAGCGCGTGCGCGAAGTGAAAGAGGTTCAGGTTGTAGGCGAGCGTGTCCACGGCGTGCCAGGCATACGACTGCCCCGCGGCCATCGCCGTCTGGCCATCGGCCGGCGGCGCGGAGGCGTGCGCCCAGACGTCGTTCGCCGCGAGCACCTCGTGCACCGCGTCTTCGGTGAGCGCGCCGGGCACGGGAATCGGCTCGAGGACGAGCCACCGCCGCAGGAATCCCTGCGAGTCGACGGGCAGGGCGTCGCCGTGCGGGACGGCGAGCGTCCGCGGCGGCTCCTGCGCCGGCGCGGCCGGCCGGGCCGACAGCCCGACGCCAGCCAGGCTCGCCACCGCGAGCGCAGCCGCGAACACGCACGTCGATCGGACGATGGTCATCTCAGCAACCTTCGCTGCCGCCTCGTGGCAGCCGCGGCACTGCGTATCAGGGCGTCCTCAGCAGCCAGCGACCGCGATCGCTCCCGGCGCGAAACGTCTCGAGCGTCGGCGTGCTGCTGCCGATGGCCGAGAGTGCCATGGGCGCGCTCGTGCCCGGCACGGCTTTCGGCATCAGCCGATACGTCCCGTCCGTCAATTGATCGATCCGCCAGAGCTGCTCGGGCGCGCTGGTGAACGCCGGCGCCACGGTCAGTTCGCCATCGGCCGTCGCGGCGAGCACGCGCTCGGTGCCGGCAAGGCCGATTCGGAAGTACGGTGAGCCGGGATAGCCGCCCGCGCCGGCGACCGGAGCAATCGTCCATTTCTGCTGCGCCTGCAGCATGTACGGCGCCAGGCGCACGCCGGCCGGGCCCGCCGGCCACGCGGCGTCGACGTCGGAGGCCTGCTGCGCGGGAATCGGCGCCGGCGGAGTCGCGCCACGTCCGCGAGCCCCCGGGCCGCCGAACCCGCGGCCAGGGCCGCCAGGGCCGAAGCCGCGCCCGCGACCGGCCGGAGCTCCCGCCCCGCGCCCGCGTCCGCCCCGCCCGGCGGCGCCTCGACCGCGCGGACCGCCGACCGGCACGCCCTGCACGGCCATCTCGAGCGCCGTGCCCGTCCGCGCCGACTCGATCTCGTACGTGCCCGCCGTGACGTTGTCGCCCGCCACCGGCCAGCCGTCCCGCCAGAGCAGCGGGCGGATGTCGAGCACGCTGCGGCCGCCGCGATCGAGGTCCGCCTCGTAATGACACGAGAACTTCTCGACGTCGTCACCGAGCACGAGGCGCCCGAAGTGCCCGGGGCCGACAGACCGCCCGCGGGATCCCGCGAACAGCTTGCCACCGCCCTGCAGCATGTCGACTCCCATGTTGTCGAGGTACGGCCCGGTCACGCGCCGCGCGCGTCCCATGCGGATGTTGTAGCTGGAGTTGGCACCGGCGCAGCACGAACCGTGCGTCACGAACAGGTAGTACCAGCCGTCGTGGAACGTGAGGTCCGACGCTTCAGAATTGATGGCGATATCGACTGGCGCGCGATCCGGATACCGCCGCAACCCGGTCGACGGATCGAGCTCGACCAGGCGGATGTACCCGAAGTACGAGCCGTAGGTGAGCCACAGCGACCCGTCGGTGGGGTCGTGAAAGACGCCCGGGTCGATGGCGTTACTGTCCTCGATGCCGTCGGACCAGACCACCGGACCGGCGTCGGTCCAGTGATAGTCGGGCGAGGCCGGGTCGAGCGTCCGGCCGACGAGCAGCCCGATCGCCGCTTTCGGCTGCCGTCCCGGCGCGGCGTAATACAGAAAATACTTGTCGCCGACGTGCACGATGTCGGGCGCCCACGTCGCGTCGCCGCCGCGAGCCACGACCTCCGGTCCCGGGCGCCCACCGGGCACTGCGTCCATCACCGATCCCGCACGCCGCCACGTCCACCCGTCGTCGGACATCGACACCGGCAGGCCGCGGCCCGTCGCGTAGACGTAGAACTTCCCTCCTGCCTCGATGACCGTGGACGGGTCGTGCAGTCCGGGGTCGCCGTCGAGCGCCGACACCGGCAGCGCGAGCAGCGACACGGCGACGGCCGGCGCGAGCAGCGCCCCGGCCGCCCGGCGGGGAAACCTCAATGCGCGCCCGCCTCGAACGACAGCGTCCGGCTGAAGAACGGCACCACGTGCTCCTGGAAGCGCACGGCGACGTTGCTCGTGTGCGTGCCCGGATAGATTTCGAAGTCGTTGGCGATGCCGTAGCTCGTCATGACGTCGTGCAGCTTCCCGGCGTCGACCCGCAGCCCGTCCTGATCGCCGACGTCCATGGCGATCGCGCGGTAGGTGCGCAGTTGCCGCACGTACTGATCCACGAACGCGAGCGGCGCATTGGCCGCCCATTTGGCCAGCACGGCGTCGCGGTCGTCGCCGATGGGCAGGTCCAGGTAGAGCGGCGCCTTGGCCGGATTGGGCGACCAGGCGGCCGCCGAGGCGAGCTGCGCGCGCAGGCCGAACGGCAGGTTGGCCGCATCGGCCGGCGTCTTGACCGCCGCCAGCGGGTTGGCGCCGCCGGCGCGTCCGGCACGCCCGTTCGGCGGCCCGCCGCCGCCGACGCGCGCCGACAGGCAGCAGGGGCTCATGATGTAGAGGCTGCCGAACACGTCGGCGTGCTTCATGCCGATGCGCGCCGCGCCGTAGCCGCCCATCGAATGCCCCACGAGCCCGCGGCTCTCGCGGCGCGGGATCGTCCGGTAGTGCGCGTCGATGTAGGCGACCACGTCGTGCGCGATGAAGTTCTCGAAGTCGCCGGTCGTCGCCGAGCTCGAGTACATCGACCCGCCGTAGACCGTCTTCGAGTCGGGCAGCACGAAGATCATCTCGTGCGCGCCCTTGGCGATCGCGCCCTCGATCGTCTGCGGCACGTGGATCTCGTGCGTCCACTGCTCGGCGCCGATCGAGTAGCCGTGCAGGGCGTAGACGACCGGGTACCGGCGGGACGGCTCGCTCGCGTAGCTCGGCGGCAGGAAGACGATGACGTCGCGATCGACGGCATCGCCCTCGAGGTTGCCCTCGAGCGCCGTGCCATGGATCTTGATGCGCTCGACCTTCATCGGCTTCGCGCCGGGCACCGGGTCCGGCACGTTCGTCTGAACCTGGCCGGCGGCGATCGCCCCGGCGCCCGCAATCGCCACGGCCGTGGCGAGCACGAGCCGCAGCGACGTCCGTCTGACTGTGATCATGGCGGTCTCCGATCCTGGCAGCGGCACGGGCGCCCTCACCGGAACAGCCGCGGCGCGAAGTCGTTCAGGCAGCGGCGCCAGGTCAGCCACTCGTGCGCCGTGCCGGGCGACTCGAAGTACACGTTGTGGACGCCGGCCTTCGTGAGCGCGTCGCTGAACGCCTTCGTCCCCGGCCCTTCTTCCGATCCGATGCCGAGGAACAGCACCTTGATCTGGCGGTTGAACGCCGCCGGGTCGACGAAGGCGCCGTCGCAGATCGTGTGCACGTCGGGCGCGCCGCCGCGGCCGAAGCCGCCGCAGTTGCCGCTGAAGCCGCCGAGATAGGCGAACTTGTCGAGGTTGGCGAGCACGGTGCCGAACGCCTGCGCGCCGCCCATCGAGAGACCGGCCATCGCGCGGTTCTCGCGGCCGGGCGCCACGCGGTACGTCTTCTCGATCATCGGCACGAGGTCGGTGAACATCATCTCGCTGAACGTCGGCCGCGCGAGGCTGCCCCGTCCGGGGCCGCCGCGGGCGCCGCGGCCACCACCACGCGCGCCGCGGCCGCCGCGCGCCGCGGCCTGCGGGGCCGCCATCTCGGTCGGCGGCGCCGGCACGAGCCCGCGCGCGGCGAAGATCGCGGCGCTCTCACCGGGCTTCGCCGCGTTCAGGTTGTCCATCACGATGATCATCGGCTTCGCCTTGCCGGCCGCGATCAGGTTGTCCATGATCTGGTCGACATGGCCCTGCCGGTACCAGCCGGTCTCGTCCTCGCCCCAGCCGTGCAACAGGTAGAGCACGGGGTAACGCGTCGTCGCGTGGCGGTCGTAGTCGGGCGGCGTGTAGACGAACGCCCGGCGCCAGCGCCCCGTCACCTTCGAGAAGTACCACTGCTGGCTCACGCGGCCGTGCGGCACGTCGTGCGGCTGGTAGAAGTCCGCATCGGGCGCGGGGATCTCGACCGCGCTGTTCTGCCACCCCGACCCGAAATACGTCATCGTCTGCGGGTCGGCGACGACGGCGCCGTCGATCTGCAGGCTGTAGTAGTGGAAGCCGGGCACGAGCGGCGTCGTCGTGACGCTCCAGATGCCGTCGGATCCCTTTTCGAGATCGAAGCCCGGGCCGATGCGTACCCGAACGTGCTGCGCGTCAGGCGCGGCGACCCGGAAGAGGACGCGACGGTCGGGATACACGCAGGGATAGCGCGCCTCGGCGACGTTCAGCGACGACGGCACGCAGGCGTTCGCGTCCGGCGCCGTCGCCTGCGCGTGCGCGGCCTGCGCGGCGAGCATGAGTACTCCAGCGGCGGCGACGATGCTCCAGCTCTTCATGACGTTTGCCTCCCACAGCGCTCACGATGTGG
>CALFMR010000070.1 GCA_937880585.1 uncultured Acidobacteriota bacterium | reverse complement strand
GCCCACCTGCCGGTCCATCGGCAGCCAGCCAGCGTCGCACACCGGACGCGAGGCCGCGAGCTCCGCGCCGAGCGCGGCGGCCAGCTCGGATGCGGCCGTGAGTCCATCCTGCGATCCCACGCCGCGGCCGGCGGCGACGATGCGATCGGCGCGCGTGAGGTCGACGGCCTGCTTCGCCTCGCGGAAGGGCGGCTCGACCTGCTGATGGATGTCGGTCGCGTCGATGGCAGCCGCCATGACTCGTACGGGCGCGGGCGTCGACGTCATGCGCACGGCGTCGGCGCGGAACGCGCCGATCTGGATCGTCGCCAAGTGCGGCGCCGGACCGTCGAGCGCGACGGTCGCCTGAATCTTGCCTTGGAACATCGGCCTCGTGAACGTCGCCGTCGCTCTGCCTTCGATCGGCGAGACGCCAGTGCAGTCCGTCACGAGCGCGCGGTCGAGTCGCGCCGCGAGTCTCGGAACGTAGTCGCGGGTCTGGTAGGTGTGCGCGAAAACGACATGGCTGGGTGCGACATCACGGAGAAACGCGGCGAGTGCCGTAATCCACGCGTCGGCCGTGTACGCGTGGAGACGTTCGTGATCGAGCACGACGACATCGACGACACCATCGGCCGCGGCCAGGTCGTGCGCGGCAGCCTCGGCACCGTCGCCGAGCACGACGACCGTGATCGGCGCACGCATCGCCTGCGCGGCGGCGAGCGCTTCGAGCGACGCGCGGCTCGCGCGGTCCACGTGCGGCTCGGCGACGAGCACAATCATGCGCCTGGCTCCCGCGCGTGTGCCGCGACTCCAGCGGCGTCGCCAGGACCGAGCACGCGCGCGTCCTCGCGCAACGCGCGCACGAGCTCACGCGCAGCCTCGGCCGGCGATCCGTCGATGAGGCGAATCTGCTTGGCGCGCGTGGGCACAGCGACCGACAGCACGCGCACGCCCGGGCCGCCTTCCCGCCGCGCCGGCGCCGCGACGACGTCGATCGTCTTCTTCTTCGCGGCCATGATGCCTTTGAGGGTCGCGTAGCGAAGCTGATGGATGCCGCTCTGAATGGTCAGCACGGCCGGCAGCGGCAGCGTGATCCACTGGAACCAGCCACCTTCGAGCTCGCGCTTCACGCGTACGTGACCGTCGCCAGCCTCGACGCCGACGATGATCGTCGCGTGCGCCATGCCGGCGCGCTCCGCGAGGACACCGCCGACCTGCGCGAAGCCCTGGTCGTCAGACTGCAGGCCGGTGAGCACAAGATCCGGCGCGACGCCGCGCGCGGCTTCGGCCAGCGCGGCCGCAACCGTGAAGGCGTCGGCCGACGCCAGATCATCGCCGGTGACGTGAACGGCGCGGTCCGCGCCGCGCCCGAGCGCTTCGCGCAGAACCTGCGTGACGCGCGCCGGCCCGGCTGAAATGGCCACGACCTCGCCGCCATGCGCGTCCTTCAGCCGCAGCGCCGTTTCGAGCGCACAGCCGTCCGGCTCGTTCATGCCCCAGCTCGCCTCGTCGTCGCGCACCCAGGTGCCCGACGCGTTCACGCGGACATGCCACTCCCGCGTGACGACCTGCTTGAGACAAACGGCAATGCGCATGGATGGAACGGACGACGCGTGCGGCGCAGGCCCCGCGCCGCGGCTAGTCGCCGGAGTACTGTTTCAAGAGGAGCGTGCCGTTCGTGCCGCCGAAGCCGAACGAGTTCGACAACGCGTAACGGATCGTCATCGGGCGGCTGACGTGGGCGGCGTAGTCGAGGTCGCAGGCCGGATCCGGATGGTCAAGGTTGATGGTCGGCGGCGCCAACTGGTGACGGACGGCGAGCGATGTGATGCCGGCCTCGAGACCGCCGGCCGCGCCGAGCAGGTGTCCGGTCATCGACTTGGTCGACGACATCACCAACTTGTGCGCGTGGTCGCCGAACGTCGTCTTGACCGCGAGCGTCTCGGTCGGATCGTTGATCGGCGTCGAGGTGCCGTGCGCGTTGATGTAGTCGATCTGCTCCGGCCGGACGCCGGCCTTACGCAGCGCCATGCGCATGGAACGAATCGCGCCGTTGCCGTCCTCGGGCTGCGCCGTGAGATGAAAGGCATCGGCCGACAGGCCGTAGCCCACGATCTCCGCGTAGATCGACGCGCCGCGCCGGCGCGCCGTCTCGAGCTCTTCGATCACGAGGATGCCCGATCCCTCGCCGACGACGAAGCCGTCGCGATCGCGATCGAACGGCCGGCTCGCGCGCTCGGGCTCGTCATTGCGCGTCGAGAGCGCGCGCATGGCCGCGAAGCCGCCGACACCGAGCGGCGTGATCGACGCTTCGGACCCGCCGGCAATCATCACGTCCGCGTCGCCGCGGCGGATGATCTCGAACGCTTCGCCGACCGCATGCGCCGACGCGGTGCAGGCGGTACACGTGGCGAGGTTCGGTCCGCGCGCGCCGAAACGAATCGACACCTGGCCGGCGGCCAGGTTGATGATCGACGCCGGGATGAAGAACGGCGAAATCCGCCGCGGCCCGCCCGCCCGCAACGCGTCGTGCTCGCGCTCGATCGTACTGAAGCCGCCGATGCCCGACGCGATGAAGACGCCGACCTGGTCCGCGTTGTCCGGTCCGATGGCGAGCCGGGCGTCGTCGACGGCGAACTGGGCCGCGGCGATCGCGAACTGGATGAAGACGTCCATCTTCTTGACGTCTTTCTTGTCGACGAACTGCAGCGGGTCGAAGCCCTTGACCTCGCCCGCGATCCGCGCCGAGAACCCCGTCGGGTCGAAGTGCGTGATGGGACCGATGCCGCTCTGGCCGGCGCAGAGCGCCTGCCACGTGGCCTCAGTCCCGACGCCGACCGACGAGATCAAGCCGACGCCGGTGACGACTACTCGTCTCGTCAAGCCGCCTCCGACGCCTACTTCTTCTTCGCGTGGCCCTCGATGTACTCGATGGCCTCCTTCACGCGCGTGATTTTCTCGGCGTCCTCGTCCGGGATCTCGATCCCGAACTCTTCCTCGAAGGCCATGACGAGTTCGACCGTATCCAGCGAGTCCGCGCCCAGATCGTCGACGAAGGACGCATCCGGCGTCACTTCTTCCTCGTCGACGCCGAGCTGCTCGACAATGATCTTTTTGACCTGATCCGCAACCGCCATTCAGTCCTCCATCGTGCGACGGGCGTCGAGACACCCGGCCGCGTTGTCGACGCGCGCCACACCCGGCGAACGCAACCCGCTACATGTACATGCCGCCGTTGACGGCGAGCACGTGCCCCGTAATATACGCTGCCTCGTCCGAGGCCAGGAACGCCACCGCGGCCGCCACGTCCTCGGGCCGGCCGAGCCGACCGAGGGGAATGCGTGCGGCCCAGTCGTCCTGACGACCCGCGGCGAGGCTCCGCGTCATGTCCGTGTCGATGAGCCCCGGCGCCACGGCGTTGACCGTGATCTGCCGCGAAGCCACCTCGAGCGCCAGCGCCTTCGTGAATCCGATGAGCCCCGCTTTCGACGCCGCGTAGTTCGCCTGGCCGGCATTTCCCGCCTGACCAACGACCGATGTGACGGTCACGATACGCCCCGCGCGCTGTCGGATCATGGGCTTCAGCACGGCCTGCGACATGTGAAACGCGGCCGTGAGATTCGTGGCAATGACCGCGTCCCAGTCGGACGGCTTCATGCGCAGCATCAACTGGTCGCGTGTAATCCCTGCATTGTTGACCAGAATGTCGAGGCGCCCCAACCGCGTCGTCACATCCGCGACCGCGGCGACAACGGCCGAGGCATCGGTGACGTCGAGCGCGAGCGATTCGGCGTGTCCGCCTTCGGCAACCATGGCGTCAACGGCCGGCGCGGCATGATCGCCGCGGGCGGCGGCGACGACGTGGGCGCCGCGGGCGGCGAGCGCCTGCGCGATGGCGCGCCCGATACCACGGGACGCACCGGTGACCAGAGCCACACGGCCCTCCATGGTCTTCATGACAACCCGCCTACTTCAGCACACGGACCCGAGACCTGACAAGGGCCTGGACGCGGGCCGACCTCGCGCCCGTCAGACACGCGCGAGCGCACCGCGCAGTCGATCGACCAGCCCCGCCTCGGCCAGCCGCGCGGCCAGCGTGATGCCGTTCTCCACGGCGCGCGGCGACGACCGCCCGTGGCCGACGAGCACGAGGCCGGCGACGCCAACCAGCGGCGCCGCCCCGTATTCCGCGTAGTCGACGCGCTGGCGCACGCGCCGGAACGCGCGACGGACGAACAGCGCCCCAATTTGCGACACGAGCGCCGCGCCCAGTTCCTCACGCAGCATCGCCTCAGCCGCTTCGATCAGCCCCTCCCCCACCTTGAGCGCAATATTTCCGGTGAACCCGTCGCAGACGACGACATCCGCGCGGCCGGTGAAGAGATCGCGCGCCTCGAGGTTACCGATGAAGTTGAGCGGCGTCTCTGACAAACGCGCGTGCGCTTCGCGGATGAGATCGTTGCCCTTGCCCGCCTCTTCGCCGATCGAAAGCAGGCCGACGCGCGGCCGCTCACGATGCAGGGCCACTTCCGCGTAGGCGGCGCCCATCAGGCCGAATTGGACGAGATGATCGGGACGGCACTCGAGATTGGCACCCGCGTCGAGCAGCACCGCGGCGCCCGTGTGCGTCGGCACGGTGACGGCAAGCGCTGGACGATCGATGCCGGGCAGCATGCCGAACGCGGAACGCGCTGCGAGAAACGCCGCGCCGGAATGGCCGGCAGTGAAGAGGGCCGACGCGCGACCAGTCGCGACCAACTCGGTCGCGACGCGGATCGACGATCGCGGTTTACGGCGAAGCGCGGCGAGCGGCGACTCGTGCATGGCCACGACGTCGGGCGCATCGGCCACCGACACGACGTCAGGGGGACATGCGTCGTGGCGCGCCAGCTCGTCCGCCAGCCGATCGGCCGGACCGACGAGCGTCACGGCCGCGTCCACGCGGCGTACGGCCGCGAGCGCGCCCTCGACCACGGCCTCGGGCGCGCGATCGCCGCCCATGGCGTCGACCGCGATCACCGTGCGCATGCGTGTCTCGCGCTCACGGCTGACTCTCGAGGTCGCGACGAACGGACCGCCGTCGGGCGGCCCGAACCGCTACTCCTCGTCGACCGCGCGCACCTGCCGTCCACGGTAGTAGCCGCAGTTGCGGCAGACCGTGTGCGGCAGCTTCAGCTCGTGACACTGCGGGCATTCGCTCGTGCCGATGGGCTTCAGGGCGTCGTGCGTACGGCGCTTGGCCGTGCGCGTCTTCGAATGGCGTCGTTTGGGATTGGGCATGGGACCACTCTTGGGAACGAAAGCGAAGGGAAGATTCGTCGTCGGCCGGTTGCCGCATCAGGACGACGTGAAACGCTCGAGCGCGGCCATGCGCGGATCCTTCCAACGGGGATCACACGCGCACGTCTCGCGATTGCGGTTGATGCCACAAACCGGACACAGCCCCTGGCAGTCCTCACGGCACAAGAGCTTCATCGGCAGCAGCAGATAACTTTGCTCGGTCACGAGATCGCCGAGATCGATCTGGTCGTTGCGGTAGAAGGACACGCCGAGATCCTCATCAGGAATCTCGTGCTCGTGCGATTCGTCATGCGCGGCCGCGGGTAGAAAGCGCAGGTCGAACGGTGCATCCACGTCGAGGCCGACCGGGTCGAGACAGCGGCTGCATGCGCACTCGAGCCGCGTCTGGATCCGTCCCACGATCCGGATCTTGGGGCCGTCCTTCTCGACCTCGGCCGTCAGGACCACCGGCGCGACGATACGGAAGTCGTCGCTCGCCGCAAAGGCGGTCGGCTCGAACCGCCGATCGAGACGCGAGGCGCCGTCCCGCAGCCGCGAGAGATTGAAAATGAGGTCCATATACCGGCACCGGCACAGGCCGGGCAAACCCATATCTTAGCAAAAAGACGACCTATGGCTGGCCATCTTCTCTTGCATTGCGCTGGGGCCCCACCCCCAACGCTACGGCGCTTCGCCCCTTGCTACGCTCGGGGCTCGCGGTGTCAATTTTTTACAGACTCCAGTTTTTACAGACTCCAGGCTCTCGGGACGAAGATCTCCTCGAAAAGCGCAATCGCATAGCGGTCGGTCATCCCCGCGAGGAAGTCCCGTGCAGCGGCGTCCTGGCCCTCCTGCTCGATGGTCTCCTGGTCCAAGTAGACCTCCGGCCGCGCGAGCAGGCGCTCCCACAAGCCGCCGAGGACGCCCGCGGCTTTCTCGAACTCGGCGGTTGCGCGGGGATTCTCGTAGACGGCCTGGAAGAGGAAACTGCGCAGCTCGAGCGTCGCGTTCAGCACGTGATCGCTCATTCGAATCTCGGACAGACCCGCGTCGAGCGTCTCGCGCACGACGTCGGTCACCATCGTGTTGATGCGCTCGGATGACGTCCGGCCGAGCACGCTGACGGCCGCGTCGGGCAACGTCGCCTCGTCGAGCACCTCGGCCCGCACCGCATCGTCGATGTCGTGGTTGACGTAGGCGATGATGTCCGCCACGCGCGCCACCTGGCCTTCGATCGTGCTCGCGCGATCGGCCGGGGGCGCGCCGATGGGCAGGCCGTGCTTGCCCTTGGAGTGACGCGCGATGCCGTCGCGCACTTCCCAGGTGAGATTCAATCCGTGCCGGCCGTTCTCGAGCACGTCGACGATGCGCAGGCTCTGCTCGTAGTGGCGGAAGCCGCCGGGCACGAGGCGATCGATGACGCGTTCGCCGGCGTGGCCGAACGGCGGATGGCCGATGTCGTGACCGAGCGCAATCGCTTCGGTCAGTTCCTCGTGCAGCCGCAGCACCTTCGCGATGCTCCGCGCGATCTGCGAGACCTCGAGCGTGTGCGTGAGCCGTGTCCGGTAGTGATCGCCGGTCGGCGACAGGAACACTTGCGTCTTGTGCTTCAGCCGGCGGAACGCCTTCGAATGGATGATGCGGTCACGGTCGCGCTGGAAGACCGGCCGGATCGGATCCTCAGGCTCCGGACGCAGCCGCCCGCGGCTGCGGTCGCTTTTCGCCGCTTCGGGCGCGAGCGTCTGATGCTCTCTGGCTTCG
>CALFMR010000069.1 GCA_937880585.1 uncultured Acidobacteriota bacterium | reverse complement strand
CGTCCGATGTCTTCGACTCGGTCTTGATCGGGCGTCGGGTTGTCGCCGCCGGGGGCCTCATCGCCGACGGCGTAGGCATCCTGCCAGTCGGCATCGATGTCGCCCGCGGTCAACCGAGGGCTCGTCTCCGTGTGTTCGATGAGATCCTCGCGCAGTTCGGCGTGACCGGTCCGCGCGGCGGCGATCAGGCGGTCGTCGGCGGTGGGCAGCGCCGCGGTGTCTTCGAGCCGTTCGTCGTCTGGCAGCCGGCGGCGTTCGCGGTTGAGCGTGGGCTGGACCGGAGGTGCGGCCTGACGCGCGTGCGCCGTCCGAGGCGCGGCCGGCTTGCGGGGACGCGGCGCGGGTTTGGCCGTGGCGGCGCTGCTCGGTATCGCGGTCGGCCGCGGCTGTCGCGGCGCCGCCGCGGTGTTCTTCCGCCCGCGCGCGGCTGACGCCTGCGGCGCCGTCTTGCGACGGGGCGTCACGCGGCGGGTGCCCGATTTCGGCCGGCGTGCGGACGCTCGGCGCGCGAGCGGACGGCGCTTGGCCGACCGCATGGTCTTTTTCTTGTTTTTCCTGGCGGTGGCGCGCGTGGCGGTCTTGCGTTTCCGCGTGGTCGCGCGCGTCGCGGCGGCTTTGCGGCGCCGGGCGGCCGCGGTCCGCGCGGTGGACGCGCGCCGGGAGGAGGTCGGTCGGGCTGATGCCGCTCGCCGGCGGCGCGGGGAACGCGGGGCTCGTTTGGTCGCTGCCATACAGTCTGCCTCCACCCGGTTGATTTCGACGCCCTAACTAGCGGATAATTAAATGCTTATCGTATTTCTCTCTGACGAGACCCTACAGCCCGCCGAAGCTGCGATTCGGCCGACCGCCGTAGTTGAGGAGGATCCGCAACGCAATGAGCAACGCAGACGCGACCAAGAGAGCCCACAACACACAGGGAGGTGTGAAGACCCTACCCGGCTTTTCGACATTCTCCTCGTCCGGGGATGGCGCCGAAACCGATCCGCAGGAATATGCGCGCCTCCTGGAGCTTTACGATACCAGCTTCCGTAACATCGCGGAAGGCGAAGTTGTCAAGGGAACCGTTGTCAAAGTGACGCAGACCGACGTCGTCGTCGACGTCGGCTTCAAGTCCGAAGGCCTCATCTCCATCGAGGAGTTCATCGACGAGAACGGGCAGGTCATGGCCCAGCCCGGGGACATCGTCGACGTGCTGCTCGAGCGCACGGAGGACCGCGAGGGGCACGTCGTGCTGTCGCGGGAGAAGGCCGAGAAGATGAAGATCTGGGACGAGGTGGAGAAGGCCTACCTCGAGCGCAAGGTCGTCATCGGACGGGTCATCGAGCGCATCAAGGGCGGCCTGGCCGTCGATATCGGTGTGCGCGCGTTCCTGCCGGGATCGCAGATCGACGTGCGGCCGGTTCGCAATCTCGACGCCCTGCGCGGCCAGGAGCTGCGCATGCGCGTCATCAAGGTCAACAAGAAGCGCGGCAACATCGTGCTCTCGCGCAAGGTCCTGCTCGAGGAAGAGAACGCCGAGAAGAAGAAGACGACGCTCGACACGCTCGCCGAGGGCAAGGTGCTGCGCGGCACGGTGAAGAACCTCACCGACTACGGCGCGTTCATCGATCTCGGCGGCATCGACGGCCTGCTGCACATCACCGACATGTCGTGGGGCCGCGTCACGCACCCGTCCGAGGTCGTGCACGTCGGTGACGACATCGAGGTCATCGTCCTCAAGTACGACGCGGCGACCGAGCGCGTCTCGCTCGGCCACAAGCAGCTCGTGCCCGATCCCTGGACGAACGTCATCGAGCGCTACCCGGTCGGCATCCGCGTGTCGGGCAAGGTCGTGAGCCTGACCGACTACGGCGCGTTCATCGAGCTCGAACCCGGCGTCGAAGGGCTCATCCACGTGTCCGAGATGTCGTGGAGCAAGCGCGTGAAGCACCCGTCGAAGCTCTTGACGGTCGGGGACGCGGTCGAGGCCATGGTGCTCGGCGTCGACCCGGGCGCGCGCCGCATCTCGCTCGGCCTCAAGCAGGTCGAGACCAATCCGTGGCACGAGCTCGCGAGCAAGTACCCGATCGGCACGACGATCACCGGCAAGGTGCGCAACCTCACCGAGTTCGGCGCGTTCGTCGAGGTCGAGGAGGGCATCGACGGCCTCATCCACATCTCGGACATGTCGTGGAGCAAGATCAAGCACCCGTCCGAGGTGCTGAAGAAGGGCGACGAGGTCGAGGCGCAGGTGCTCAGCATCGACGCCGACAACCAGCGCCTCTCGCTCGGCCTGAAGCAGCTGCAGACCGGCATCTGGAAGGACTTCTTCGCCGCGCACCACGTCGGTGACGTCGTCGAGGGCAAGGTCGTGCGGCTGACCAACTTCGGCGCGTTCGTCGAGCTGGCTGACGGCATCGAGGGCCTCATCCACGTCTCGGAGTTCGACTCGTCGAACGGCGGCGAGAAGCTCGAACTGCGCGCGGGCGAGAGCTATCAGATGAAGATCATCCGGCTCGTGCCCGAGGAACGGAAGATCGGCCTCAGCATCCGCGCCCTGAAGGACGCCGAGTTCCGCGCCGATTGGGAGTCGTACGTCGAGTCGAGCGGCCGTCCCGAGGTCACGCTCGGGGACCACTTCCGCAATATGAAATAGGAGTGGAAAGCATCCGTCGGTTCCGGGGTTCCGGGTTCCAGGGTTCATCGTTCTTCGACCGGGTTCCTGGTTCTCCGGCCCGGGCTGCCGGAACCGCACGGAACCGGGAACTTGGAACCGAGGGGGAACGCGGCACTTGGAACCCATGAGCGAACGGGGAACCTAGAACCGGACAGCGAACGCGGAACCTGGAAACTGAGGAACGAACCTGGAACCCGGAACCGGCGAGCGGCGGCGCGTGCCACGCACGCAACGCCGCCCCCGAACCCGGAACCTCGAGAACCTGGAACCCCCGTACGCGAACCTCGGGAACCCGGAACCATGGAACCCCGGAACCCTCATGACTAAATCCGAGCTCGTCGAAGAAGTCTCACGCGTGTCCGACCTCACGAAGAAGCATTCCGAGGTCATCGTCGATACGGTGTTCAAGACCATCGTCGAGGCCCTGCACCGCGGCGAGAAGATCGAGCTGCGCGGCTTCGGCAGTTTTCGGCTGCGGCGGAGGGAGTCGCGCAAGGGACGCAATCCCAAGACGGGCGACAAGGTCGACGTGCCGCCCAAGCACGTCCCGTACTTCAAGCCCGGCAAGGAGCTGAAGGATCTGATCAACAAGGCCGTGGCCGAGGCCGGGCTCGGCGAGTGATCGCGGGGTGCCGGATCGATGTCGTTCGAACGCCTCTGGACGCCCTGGAGATTGGCCTACGTGACCGAAGCGAGCCGCACGGTGCCGGCGTGCATCTTCTGCGCCGCCGTCGCCGGGCCTGAACCGGACCCGCTCGTCGTCCACCGCGGCGAACGGACGTTCGTCATCCTCAACAAATTTCCCTATAACAACGGCCACGTCATGGTCGTTCCGTACCGGCACGTGCCGCGGCTGTCCGATCTCGACGCCGTGGATCTCGCCGAGCTCATGGCGCTCGCCCAGGCCGTCGAGCGCGCGCTGACCGACCTGTATCGGCCGCACGGCTTCAACCTGGGCATCAACGTCGGCAAACCGGCCGGCGCCGGCGTGCTGAATCACCTGCACTTGCACGTCGTGCCGCGATGGGACGGCGACACGAGCTTCATGACCGTGTTCGGCGACACGCGCGTCTTGCCCGAGGAGCTGAGCGTCACGACAGGCCGCGTCAGAGAAGCGCTGGCGCGTGTGCTCGCCTCGCCGCCCGCGTCCGTCTCGTCCGAGCCCGGCCGGTGAGTCGCACTCGGCGTCCAATGGTCCGCGCCCTGCCGACCGCCGTGGGCGTGAGCCGTCTCGTGCCGGTGCTATCATGAAAATCCTGCGTCTGCCGCCGTGGGATGGACGTCGTCCGTCCCGAGGTCCGCGATGATGCGCCCCTGGCTTCGTTCCGCCCCTCTTCTGGCGATCCTCCTGTGCGTGACGGGGCATCCCGCCGCGCAGAGCACCAATGCCTCGTCGTCTTCCCAGGCCGCGACGCCTCAGACCACGGCCGGCGACGACGACACCGGCGCCACGCAGCAGCCCACGTTCCGCGAGCGCATCGACTCGGTCACCGTCGACGTGAGCGTGACCGACAAGCAGGGCCAGCCGGTCACCGATCTCACGGCCGACGACTTCGAGATTCGCGAGAGCGGCAAGGTGCAGAAGATCGACGCGTTCCAGCTCATCCGCACGAACGACGGCCGCGACGATCCGGACGCGATGCGCGACATCTCGTCGCTCGACGACCAGAAGCGCGAGACGGCGCGCCTCGACAACCGGCTGTTCGTCATCTACCTCGACGACTACCACGTGCGCGTGGGCAACAGCGTCGGCATCCGTGAACAGCTCGCGCGCTTCGTGCGCGAGCTCACGCCGCACGATCTCGTCGCCATCATGCGGCCGCTCGAGCCGGCCGCGGCGCTGACCTTCTCGCGCGATCACGACGGCGCGGCGAACGACATCCTCGCCTTCAAGGGCCGCAAGTACAACTATCAGCCGACCAACGCGCTCGAAGCGCAGTACGCGGGCGAGCCGGCGGCCGAGCAGGAGCAGTTGCGCAATGGCTGGGTGGTGGGCGACCTGACGCGTCTCGCCGACGCCATGGGCAGCCTGCGCGAGGGCCGCAAGACGATCCTGTACGTCAGTGAGGGCATGAGCGGCACGCTGCCGCCGGGCGCGACGACGTTCGGCTCGTCCGATCCGATCACGACGACGATCACCGATCCGACGCAGCGCGACATGAGCTCCGCGTACTTCAACGGCGCGTCGCTCCTCGGCGACATGCAGATGGTCTTTCGCTCGGCGGCGCGATCGAACGTCGCCATCTACACGGTTGACCCGCGCGGGCTCACGCAGCAGGAGTTCAGCCTCGCCGATCACGTCTCGGACGTCGAGAACCAGCGCACGCTGAACGAATCGCTCGATCTGCTGAAGGTCACCGCGGAGCAGACCAACGGCCGCGCCATCACGGGCCGCAACAACGTGCTGCCGCAGCTCGCGCAAATGGTGCGCGACAACAGCACGTACTACCTGATGACCTACGTCTCGTCGCTCGCGCCGCGTGACGGCAAGTTCCACGAGATCGACGTGCGCGTCAGGCGCAAGGGCGTCGAGGTGCGCGCGCGCAAGGGCTACTGGGCGCTGTCGCCCGAGGAAATCGAACGCGTGAACGCGCCCGCGCGGCCGGGGCCGTCGGCGGCCGTCATGCAGGCGCTCGATGCGATGTCGACCGCGGCCGAGTCGTCGCGGCGCCACGCCATCACCGTCTGGAGCGGCTCGCGGCCGGGCGCGACTGAGAAGGCCAGTGTGACGGTCGCCTGGGAGGCGACCACCGACACGCCTGACGTCGCCTTCGATCGCGTGGACCACGTGGTCGTCACCGCGACGGGCGTGCACGGCGAGCCGATCTTCGAGGGCACGACGCCGCCGAAGACGGATGTCGCGGGCCGCGTCTCGGGGCAGGCGACCTTCGACGCGCCGGCCGGCGCGGTGCACGTCCGCGTCGAAGCGATGAACGCCGCCGGGCGGCGCGTCGAGACGGACGAGTCCGATCTCGACGTTCCAGACTACTCGACGGTCGGCGCGACGATTACGACGCCGTTCGTCTACAGCGGCCGGTCGGCGTTCGACCTGCAGAAGATTCGGGCGATGGACGCCCCCGTGCCTGCGACCGATCGGACGTTCGCGCGCACCGAGCAGCTGCTCATCCGCTTCGACGCCTACGGTCCGGCCGGCACGACGCCAGCCGTGACAATGCGCCTGCTCAACTCGTTGGGGACGAGCATTGCCACGCTGCCGCCGCCCTCGTCGACGGGCCCGCACGCGTACGAGTCCACGCTGCCCCTCGGCTCGTTCCCGCCGGGCGACTATCTCATCGAGATCGGCGCCGACGCCGGCGGGTCGACTGCCTCGAAGCTGCTCGCCATTCGCGTCACCGGATAAGCGAACGCGCGCGTGTGTCCGGAGTTCCCCCAAGCCTGAAGGCTCGGGGCTCCACGTGAAGATACGTGCGTGCGCGCCGCGTGCTGTCGGAGCCCTGGGCCTTCAGGCCCAGGGGGACAGATGCGCTGTCTCGGTTCCAGGTTTTCCCCGAGCCTCGAGGCTCGCGGCTCCGCGGCGTTGGAGCCCCTCATCAAGAACCGGCCGTCGAGGCCGATTGGAAGACTGGCGCCGGTGTGCTCCACGCGCCGGTGCCGCCGTCCGTCAATCTCGTAAGCGGCCGACGGCTGATTTCAACGCGGCGGGCGGGTGGGCCGCTCAGCGGATGCGGCGCTGGCGTGCGCCGCCGCGGCACATCGCTTGCACTAGAATAGGGACTCTACATGCTGCACAGCCTTTCACTCACGCGCCGACGCGGGCCGGGTGTGCCGTCGCACACGCGGGCGAGCACGCGTCCGACGCCGCGAAAGGCCGCCGCATCGGACGCGTCCATCCGTCTGCCCTAGATCGCCATGCCGAACACCCTGCTCCTCGCCGACGACAGCGTCACCATCCAGCGCGTGATCGAGTTGACGTTCGCGCAGGAAGACGTGCGCGTCGTGTCGGTCAGCGACGGGCGGCAGGCGATCCGCTGGATGGAAATCGAATCTCCCGACATCGTCCTCGTCGACGTGGAAGCGCCGGAAGTTGACGGTTACGGCGTGGCCGCGCACGTCAAACAGTCGCCGAATCTGCGCGACGTGCCCGTGTTGTTGCTGGCCGGCGCGTTCGAGCCGGTCGACGAGGCGCGCGCGGCACTCGTCGGGTGTGACGGCGTGCTCGTCAAGCCGTTCGAACCGCAGCAGCTCGTTGCGCGCGTCAAAGCGCTGCTGGAGCGTCCCGCGGCGGGGGACGCGGATTCATCTGACGCCGCCGACCACGGCGATGCTCACGAGACCGACTCGGTCGTCACGCCGTTTCGTGCGCATGGCGGACGCGGGGCGAACGCCGCGATCGGCGGATTGTCCGGCCCTGGCGCCGCGGC